>ONYV01000128.1 GCA_900322105.1 uncultured Eubacteriales bacterium
AAAGGAAGAAAAAAATGGACGTTCAATTTACAACACATGGTGCTGTCATTCATACAGACGACAGCTTTGATCTGACCAATACATTTGAATGCGGACAATGCTTCCGCTGGGAAAAGATTTCAAACAGCACATACAGCGGCATTGTCTTTGGCAAAGAGGTGACGCTTTCTCAGCAGAACGGATGTTTTCTTCTCTCTCCGTGTACACCGCAGGAATTGGATGACTGTTGGAGAACGTATTTTGATCTGGACACCGATTACAGACCCATCCGTCAGACACTTTCCGCCGTATCCCCTGCGCTGCGCTCCGCCGTTGAAAGCATTGACGGCATCCGCATCCTGCGCCAAGACCCTTGGGAAGCCCTTTGCTCCTTTATCCTATCTCAGAATAATAACATTCCCCGCATCAAGGGCATCATCCGCCGACTTTGTGAAACATTCGGAGAAAAATGCGGCAGCGGCTATACCTTTCCGTCGGCAGACATCCTTGCAAAAGAAAATGCCGAAACGCTGTCACCGCTCAGGGCAGGCTTTCGCACAAAATACATTCTTGACGCAGCGCAAAAGATCTCATCGGGCGAAGTCGATCTTTCTTCCCTTTACACTGCGCCGATGGACGAGTGCCGAAAAGAACTGATGAAGATCAAGGGTGTCGGCGCTAAAGTGGCAGAATGCACCCTTTTGTACGGTCTGCACCGATTGGAAGCCTTTCCTGTGGATGTATGGATGAAAAAAGCGCTTGCCTGTGAATTTGCAGGCTGTACGCCTGAATTATTCGGAGAGTATGCAGGCATCGCCCAGCAGTATATCTTTCACTACATCCGCACACGTCCGCATCCTTCAGAATGACGTTACCGCAAAAACATCAAAGCCGAACGTATTCAAAAAGAAATACGTTCGGCTTTTTGTGTTTCGTTCAATTGTTTTAGCGTCAGTCGTTTTCTGTCCATACACTGTAATTGGACTTTTCGCTCTTTTTGACAGCATAGAGCTTTGTATCAGCGTGTTTCAGCGCAATATCCATTTCCTCACGGTTATAGACCGGCATAGAAGCGATGCCGATGGAGCATGACAGACGATCCTGCTCCGAAATCGTGATAGATTCTCTGATCGCCTGTTCGATCTCTTTCTTGAAATGATCCGCCTTTGCGATCTCCCGATAGATCTCTTCTGCGGCTTCAATGCCAACATCCAGCGCCGCATCAGGCAGGATCATTAAAAACTCATCGCCGCCATAGCGCACCACATAGCCTTTGTCGCCTGCCACACGTTCAAACAGTCTTGAAAATGCGATCAGTATCACATCTCCGACCGCATGACCGAAGGTATCGTTGCAGATCTTGAAATTATCCAGATCCATATACAAGACCGTAGCGCAGACATTCTGCTTTTTTCCTTTGGAAACCGCCGTTTCATAATCTTCCACCTGCTTTGCAAAGCCCTGACGGTTCAGCAGACCTGTCAGAAGGTCTGTCACAGCGCTTTGCTGGAGCATACGGTTCATCTGACTGATCTCGTTTCTTGCTTTCAGACGGTAGAGCGTATCCGCAAGCTGCCGCAGCGCAAAACGGAAAATCGTGATATCGTTGCGGTCAAGGAAGGTGATATTGTTTGTCATATTATCATGCAGTTCAATGGCAGCGATGATATACCCCGACAGTTCATCATCCACCGACAGCGGCACACAGCCGAAGGACACGATCTTGTTCACGCCGAGCGCCGAAACAAAGGGTGTCAGCTCATAGAACTCCCGATCGTAACGGGAAGCCACAAATTCCTTTTTGTGTTTGGCAAGATAACCCGTGATCTCCGCAAGCTGACGGTCACTGAGCTGACATCTGCCGCAGCTATGGCGCAGCACAGGCTTTTTGTTCACGATCTCCACATAGATGATCGTATCGAGATTATAGTTGTTCTGCATCATGGAAAGCGCATTGGCGATCACATCATCCGCAGAATAGTTTTCTTTGTTGATCAGCTCCTGCCATGAAACGAGAAATTCAATACCCTTAGTCTTGTCCGCTAACATCATTTCCATTTCGCCCAGCTGAGAAAGCTCCTCGATCTGATATTTGTTGATATCCGTCAGCGGCAAGGGGATATATTTCATGATAAGCGGCTGACCATGTAGCTTTGCAAAGACGACCTCTTCTTTGTGCTTATATCCTTTGGACGCACAGAAATCCATGCAGTCCTCCAAGATCTTTCGGGCTTTGGCAGACTGTCGCTGTTTTTCATACAGCTCCGCCTGTTCCAGCGCAAACATCGTATAGACAAAGAACTGAAGACCGTCAGAACGAAGCATATGAAACCGTGCCTTGTCAAAATACTCCTGCGCCAGCTCTATGTTATCCGATTTTTCGAGCAGTCCGCAGTTGAAGTAGTAGAAGAACATATCGTCATCCCAGAGGAAGTAATTCGGCTCTCCGTCGGGATACAGGATATGGTGCAGCACACGTTCCATTTTATTCAGATAGAAATGCGCATTGTAGTCGATCCCCATTTTATAGCTGCAATAGGCAAGCATACCATAGAGTTTTGACATATTACAGATGTTCATCCTGTTCATCTTGATGGCGCGCAGCAGCTTTGTGCAGTAATTCAGGTAATTGTAGGCAGTTTCATAGTTATCGGCTAAGATGGCATTGGTTGCCATATTATACAGTGTTTCTGCGACAAAATAATATTTCTTATGGGCAAAGAAAATGTTCAGCGCCTTGTTAAAATAATCATTGGCAAGGGTAAACTGTTCACTGACGATACGGTTAAAGCCCAGACCGTTGTAGATATTGGCTTCCTCTATGGGGTTATTCTGCCGTTCGATGATCTCCAGACATTTTTTATAGTAATAATCGACATAGCCAAAGCAGCCGTAGCCTTGCGCCATAAAGACGTTTTTGCGCCATGCCGCAATAATGAGCCGTTCGTTGTTCAGCTTCACAGCAAGCTCCATCGCCTGCTTGAAATACTTGGTATCCTCGCACGTCAGCGCATCATTGACAAAGTTTTCCTTTTCATTGCCGCAGCCGAAAAACATGATATGTGCCAAATGGTTATACGCTTTATATTCCAGCGCCTTCACCGCAAAAGCATCGATCTCTTCTCCTTCAAAACGCCTGTCCCAGCGATAGGTATTGTTCCAGCTGTCCAGCGAATAGATATAATACAGCAGCTGCGCCTTGAACTGGTATTTCGGCGACGCCATTTTATCAGCGATCTTGATGCACATATCGCCGTTGATCTTTGCAAGGCTTCTCTGTCCCTCATAGCTCTGACAGAGCGCTAAAAGATAGTGATATTTGTAGGTATATTTCAGGTTCGGGTGACGGGCATTGATGTCCTTGAGCTTGCCGCACATCATTTGCGCATTCGAGATATTCTTATCATAGAGTGACGCTGACGCATAGAGTGTAAAAAATTTAGCGCGGTTTTTAGCGGTGATCGTCACCTTTTCGGTTGTGATCTTATTATAAAGGATCCGAAGATAATAGATCGCCTGCGGGATCGCCACAGTCTGCACCATGTTGTTGATCAGGACAAGATAATTCTGGAACTCCGCCATCACGGGGTCAAAGCTCTCAGAGATATTGTTGTCCGCCTGTGCGTCCTGCACGTTCCAGTCCAGCATATAGTTCAGATCCTCGATCTTTCGTACCAGTGCAGCCCATGTAGTCTTTGTATAAGCAGGCACGATATACGCCTCGTTATAATTTGCCAGAAATGAGATGTTGTGGTATGTCTTTCCGATAAATTCTGTCAGGAAAGTCAGCGTGGAATTTTCTGCAAGGTGCAGACGGTTCAGCACTAAAAACAGCGTATGCTCTTTGGAAACATAGGCAAAGAGATTGGAAAGCGACTCTGCAAAGCGTTTCAGCTCGTAAGAAGTTTCCACCACGATGATATCCTCTGTACGCTTGCATTTCCCTGTGAGGATATAGGTCTCAAACGCCGACCGCGCCAGATAATAAACGCCTGCCTGCTCCAAAAAATCCGATACAGGTATATGATAATAGAATTTGAAATAGATCTGTTTGATCCAGCCTAAGAACGGTTCATATGCTTCCTGCATTTTTGCGCCCGAAAACTCATGATACAGCAGTTCGATAGAAAGACTGCTGCTGTTGACAGCCTCCTGGATCGCATTCACAGGCACATTCAGGGTATTGTAATGTTTAACAAACAGAATACTGCTGTGTCTTTGTTCCAGACCGTGTATGATCGAATCTACGATCTTTTTCATATAAAGCTGAGAATAGGATTCCATTTTTGATACCCCCGAATACATATTTTGAATCGATACCGACAGCTTTTTCTCTATCAGAAGATACAGATATACAGATATATTGTACCACAGTCACCTTTGATGACAAACCTTATAAATGTTAAATTTATATGTACGATTTATGAACTCAGAGAATACTGTTTACAAACTTATTCAACCAATATTTTTATTTTTTTGAAAAATCATGATAATTTTCCCAATTTTTTCCGAAAAAACCGCCCGAAGCAATTGCTCCGAGCGGCTTTGCAACCATTTTTTGTTTTTCAGAAATGCGGGAGAGATCAGCGCAGTCCTGCTTTTTTCAGGTTCTCTTCATGCTCTTCCATCGTCTTTGCATAATA
>ONYV01000295.1 GCA_900322105.1 uncultured Eubacteriales bacterium
AACAACTCTCGAACCGTCGACAGGTACCTTAGGCGCTTACAGTGAGTATGACAATGACACGTCCAATCCTCCGAAGGACGATCCTGCAAAAGCAGAAAACGCAGGAATGATGTATCTGCTCGATTACGAAGGTTCTACCCAAAAAGCCATCAAGGAAGAAGACCATTACAGCGTGATGAAGTTCAACTCTACGCCGCTGATCGATTTTGATGTGGATGTGCTGTGGAGAGATACCAACGCCGAACGACCCGACAACAGCACCATAAAGTTTGATGTATCACGCAAAACAGCGGAAGATGAGAAATTTGAAAATTACACAGAAAAGGCAGGCACACCTTCTGTTGTACAGCTTGACAGCAACAATACAGAGTTTACTTTCCGTGTTCCCGAACGTTCCGAGCAGAGCAAGCCCTATGAATATAAGGCAGAGGAAAAGGATGTTCCGAACTATTCCGTTTTGCAGACGGACAACAGTCATTTTCAGAATTTCAGCCTGAAGAGCTTTTCCTGCACCGTCAACTGGAACGATATCGCTCATGCAAATGATCTGGAAAAAAATATTTCTGCTGAATTTATCCGCACCCACTTTGACCTGCTGGACGAAACTGACGCTTCCCATCCGCATAATATCTTCACATATACTGTGGAGCAGCTTAAGCATAATGATCTGTCGGATGAAGACAAGGCATATGTGGAAAGTGTATATAAAAAAGTACTCGATGAACATGGCAAAGTGGTGTCCTACAAGATGCCCGATGATTTCTTTGAGTATGATAAAGATTCGCATCAGCTCAAGATCAGTAAGCTGTATGAGATCACCGCAAACGGTACGGCAAAGATCTATTCGATCAAGCCGAAAAAATCAAACATCCCCGTAAAAGATGTCGGCACTCCTTCTGCATCATATACCGACTATGAGAACGACAGCTATCTTGTATCGTCTGTCAACACAGGCGTGCGCTCCAATATTGTGGATAAGACCTATGACGGCGGCGAGCTGAATCTGCTGCTGACGGGTGACACAGAGTTCAAAGGTAATCTCAACTGGGCGGACGAAGATAAAAAGACTGAAAGAGAAAAGGCGCTTGCAAACAGAATGGCAGGCGACTTTATCCTATACCGATATGTGGACAATCCTGCGATAGATAATTATACACAGATGGTCTCTCAGGTCGGTACATGGAATATCAATACAGGAAATCAGTATCTTTATGCCTATCTTGGGGATGATGGAAAGATTCATTCCAATATTCCGAAGTATGACAACACAGGCGCAGCGTATTTTTACTTTGCAAAGGAACGCTTATCAAGCAATATGGGTGAATACGGCGTTGAATATGTATTCAGCGGCGAAAACCATTCGCCCTTTAACGACAGCAGCGGAAGCTATAACGGCGCTGCGGTATTCCCGAACGGCGCAACCGTCAATAATGCGCTGACAGGCTATGTGTTTTATTCATTGAATGCAGAATGGATCGCCGCAGAACTGCAGGGCGGTACAGGCGAACTGCATTACAAGCTCCAGTCTTTTGATAAAACGGAAAAAGAATGGGTAGACGTGCCCGTTGAAGAAGTGACCGACAGCGAGGGAAACAAGCTGTACACAGGAAAGCTCGATCTGCTGAATTTCTCGGCCGAAATGATGGCGCAGGGCGGCGCTTTTTTGCCTGTCCGAAAGTATGACAAAAACGGTAATCTCAATCAATACAGGATCGTCCAGACAGTAGCACAGCGTACCGATAACGGCAGTACGGCAAGTTACACCACTCCTTTTGTGACGATGGCTTGTAATGCAACCGGCGAACCCTTGACGGCGGAGATCGTTGACGGCAAGACGAGAATCAAATTAGAGGGCGAAGAAAACGGCAGAGTGCGCATTAAGATCGGCAATAATCAGTTTGACGTGCAGGCGTTCCGCAGGGATAACGGCGTGATCGACTACACTTACCGCCTTGTCGGAGAGGTGGAAGCCGTGCTGAACAAAGACTGGAGCAATGTTCCCATCAATCTGGTTGAGAACGCATGGAAAAGTTCGATCACTTTACAGGTAAAAGTATTTAACTACAAAACAGGTAACTATGATAATTTTGATGAAGCACACGGCAATCCGGGCAATCTGCTTTATACAGACGGTACAAAGGATGCTTCCAACCACCAGATACAGCATTCAACAGGAGAAAATAAATCAGGACAGTTTACCGTCACCAG
>ONYV01000121.1 GCA_900322105.1 uncultured Eubacteriales bacterium
CGGAGCACTCAAAGAGATCTCGTCCAGCTTGTCCTGACCGTAAACGACCATTCCTCTTGTCACGCCAAGGCTGATGAGTACCTGCGACAGCGGCTCCACAAGGTATTCGTCATACACGCCCAGCAACTGACGTGTGGGAGAGGCAGGATTTGTCAGCGGTCCGAGAATATTGAACACGGTGCGGAATCCCAGCTCACGGCGAATTGCACCGACATATTTCATGGAAGTATGATATTTCTGCGCAAAGAAAAAACACATTCCTGCTTCTTTCAGCATCTCCACACACCGCTTTGGACTTTGGTCGATGTTTACTCCGAGCGCTTCCAGACAATCCGCCGTACCGCATTTTGAGGACGCTGCACGGTTGCCGTGTTTGGCGACCTTCACGCCGCCTGATGCCGCAACAAGCGCCGATGTAGTTGAAATGTTAAAGCTCTGCGCATTGTCGCCGCCTGTTCCGACGATCTCCAGTACATCCATGCCCGTGTCTACTTTGGTGGCATGGTCACGCATGGCCGCTGCGCATCCTGCGATCTCGTCCGTTGTTTCCGCCTTGGCGCTTTTAGTGGACAATGCCGCCAAAAATGCCGCATTCTGCGTGGGAGTGGTTTCACCGCTCATGATCTCATTCATCACGGTGTAGGCTTCTTCATAGGTCAGGTCTTCCTTGCTGACGATCTTTACAATGGCTTCTTTTATCATAATATTACCCCCTGATAAAATTTTCTAACATCATTTTTCCGTTCGGCGTCATAATGGATTCGGGATGGAACTGCACGCCGCTGATCGGATATTCACGGTGCTGCACCGCCATCACTTCGCCGTCGTCTGTCTGCGCCGTAACTTTCAGCACTTCGGGAAGTGTTGACGCATCAACGGCAAGCGAATGATACCGTGCCACCACATCTTTCTTTGGACAGCCCCGAAACAAGAGCGCTTCTGTGTCAAACGTTACCGCAGACTGTTTGCCGTGCATGAGTTCCTTTGCGTAAGTGATCGCTGCGCCAAACGCTGCGCAGATCGCCTGATGTCCAAGACATACGCCAAGCGTTGGGATCTCTTTTCCAAGCTCCCTTGCAGCCTCTACGATCACACCCGCCTCTTCGGGTCTGCCCGGTCCCGGAGACAAAATGATGCGGTCGGGATGCAGTTTTCTGATCTCGTCTACTGTCATTTCATCGTTGCGGATCACCCGAATATCGGGGTCGATCGTCCCGACAAGCTGATACAGGTTATAGGAAAAGCTGTCGTAATTGTCGATCAATAGTATCATAACAATTCCTCCTGTGCCTGCCTGAGCGCCTTGAGCGACGCTTTCGCTTTGTTCAGGCATTCTTCATATTCCTTTTCGGGGTCAGAATCGGCAACGATCCCTGCGCCGCTTCTGACAAACACCTTGCCGTTCTTTTTGTAAGCAAGGCGTATGGCAATGCAGGTGTCCATATTGCCTGTGAAGTCGATATATCCGATTGCGCCGCCGTAGATACCCCGTTTATTGTTTTCTAATGCGCCGATGAGCTGACACGCACGGATCTTTGGCGCACCCGAAAGCGTACCTGCAGGAAGTACCGCTTCGATCGCATCAAACGCATCCTTATCTTCCCGTATCTCACCCCGAACTGTCGAGCCGATATGCATCACATGAGAAAACCGTTCGATCGAATGCAGCTTTTCCACTTCGACTGTGCCGAATCTGCTGACTTTTCCCAAATCGTTTCTGCCTAAGTCCACGAGCATATTGTGTTCGGCAAGCTCTTTTTCATCCGACAGCAGTTCACGCTCTAATGCAAGGTCTTCTTCCTCTGTTTTGCCGCGCGGACGTGTTCCTGCCAGCGGAAACGTATGCAGCACACCGTTTTCCAGCTTGACAAGCGTTTCGGGCGACGCTCCTGCCACCTCTACATCCGTACCCGAAAAATAGAACATATAGGGCGAGGGATTGATGGTCCTGAGCATACGGTATGTATTCAGCAGGCTTCCTTCAAAAGGCGCGCTGAGACGGTTAGAAAGCACGATCTGAAAAATGTCCCCTTCGCGGATATGGTGTTTTGCTTTTCTTACCATGTCACAATAGGTCTCCTTGTCAAACAGCGGCGTAACTTCTCCTGTCAGTCTGCCGCTGTTATCATCGGATCTTTTTCCGTTTTTCAGCAGCTCCGCCATATGGCTCAGCTCCATCACTGCGCGGTTAAATTCTACCTCTGCGTGCTCTAACTTGATATTAACGATCAATATCAGCTTTTGTCGGACATTATCAAAGGCGATCACCTTATCAAACAGCATCAGATCAATGTCCTTGAAGTTTTCACTGTCTTCGGCGCAGTGTTTTAACACGGGTTCGCTGTAGCAAAGATAATCGTATGAAAAATAACCCACCAATCCGCCTGTGAACGGCGGAAGATACGGCAGCTTCGGGCTGCGATAGTCACTCAGCAGCTGACGGAGTATCTTTGACGGATCGTCTGTTTTCATTGTCAGATCTCCGATCTTCATATCTCCGTCTATACAGGTGATCTCGATTTTCGGGTCATAGCCGAGAAAAGTATACCGTCCCCAGCGGTCGTTTGACTGCGCAGATTCCAGCATATAGCAGTGTGTGGAAACGTTTTTGAGGATCCGTATTGCTTCGATCGGCGTAATGTGATCCGATAAAAGCTCACAGCTCACGGGAAATACGCTGTACTTTTTTTCTGCGGCAAATTGTCTGATCTCTTCCATACTTGCAGTGATCTTCATAAAAGATACCTCCTGTTCTTCCGCCAAAAACAAAACGTCCCTGACAGAATCAAAATTTCTGTCAAGGACGAATAGTTCTATTCGCGGTGCCACCTTGATTCACGGTCTGACCCGTGCGCTTAGCGGGATACCAACATATCCCCGGCAAATGACGTCTGCCTGCAACGTCGCAGAATACTCCGAAATACTTCGTTTGACTGCGCCCTCTGCGGTCCATTTGACAGCTTGTTTCTCACCTGATTCTCAGCAACGCAGGTTCTCTGTAAAGTCATGACTGCCGTTATCTCCGCTTCAACGGTTTATTGTATTAAATTGATAGCCAACTGAATTGTCTGAATTATAGCACGGAAAAATTCCTTTGTCAACACAGTTTTTATTTTACATATTTCCAAAAATAACCTTTTCTGCCACGTCATAAAAAATGACCGCAGAAAACTATACTTTCTGCGGTCAGTGTTATGATTCCCTCAGACAGTTCAGAACGCCCGAAAGAACGGCATTGAGCTGACCTGCATTGATATGGTCGCTGTTCAGAAAAACGACAATATTTTCTTCCGTATCGATCACGTCAGCAGACACAAATTTACCGATACTGCCGGGATGTCCGATACCGCCGAAAAAGTCACAGCGTATGCCGTATCCATAGCCTTCGCCGTCATTATAGTCGGTCGTCATGGCTTCAAAGCTTTCAGCAGAAATGATCTTGCCGCTTGACAGTTCGTTCAGGAAGAGAGCAATATCTTTTCCGTTAGACAAAAGATCGCCTGCGCCCTTTGTAACACCGGGCTGAAGGTCGATATTCCGATAAACAACACCCTGCGCCCATGCTGCGCCTGCTGTCATCTCATCGATCGAGCCTGTGTGGGTCATGCCGAGAGGGGTAAAGATATTCTCCCGCAGAAAATCAATATATTTCATGCCCGACACCTTTTCTGCAATATTGCCGAGCAGCATGAAGTTGGTGTTTGAATAGGTATAGGCTGAGCCTGGTTCAAAGATCAGCGGACGGCTGAAAAAATACTCCCTGAGCTTTGCGTTGTTCTGCTCTTCTGTATTGTCTGCGGAAACAACGGTATTCAGTATTTCCTCACTTATATCAGGGATCCCCGAACGCATGGACAAAAGCTGCTGCAAGGTAACAGATGCCGCTGCGGTATATTCGGGATAGTATTTGTCAAGGGTATCGTCAAGACTCAGCTTTCCCTGCTCCTGCAGCAGCAGGATCGCCGCCGCGCAGAACTGCTTCGACACCGACCCGATCGGCACGACCGTATCGCTCGTCACAGCGCCGCCGTTTTCAAGCGTATTATCGGCAAACACCACCGCTGTTTTACCGTTCTTTTCAGCATAAACCACGCCTTTGAAATCCATGCCTTTCAAAAGCTCTTCCACTTCTAATTGATGATCCTTTTCTTCTGCTGTAACGGTTTCAGATGACTCTGCGCTGATCGTCTGCTGACTGCTGACGCTCTGAGCGTCTTGTTTGGTATGGGAGCATCCGACTGCTGAAAGCAGTGTTAAAGATGCCAGTATGGTGATAAGCAGCTTTTTCATATTCTTCATTTCCTCCGTTGATCAAATCGTTGCCGTTTGACTTTGCCGTTCTGCATCCTTGGTTCTTTCTTTTGATCTCATTTTAACGCAAACATTTCAGGAATACAAGCAACTCTTTCTTGCATTGTTCAACGCTTCATCACAGTACTCAACCATCGGTTGAAAGAAGCGGCTTTGTACGGCTGAAATCGCACACAAAATCATGACAGTTTTCTCTGCCGATCTCATCCGCATAACACAGCAGCGGGATCACCGAGCTTTCCTGATTGAACATATATGAATTGATCTCGCCGTTGGCAGTCGCCACAGCCCGACAGTTTGCCAGACCGTATTTGCAGAGAAGTTCCATACAGCGATCTGTCTCTTTCATGTCGATACCCGTGTTCTTGCTGATGAGAGAGGTGTCGATCGGGGTATTCAGCCGTGAATACAAATAGAAAATGATCTTCATGA
>ONYV01000122.1 GCA_900322105.1 uncultured Eubacteriales bacterium
GCCCCAAGAAGCGGAGCCAAAGGCGAACGCTGATTGGTTGGCGGAACTTATGCAGAGCAGTGGCGCTAAGCCGCAAGGCGGTCTTTGTGCGGTGTTGCCCAATCTTTTATTCCTTGTCAAAGTCTGTCTAAGCGTCTTTTTGGCGTATTTTTCCGCTAACTGCATCTTTTTTTGTTGTCGAAAAAACTCAAAGATCCGCACGGCACAGATATGAAACAAGCTCTCAGAACATTTTGTATACCTTCAGTTCTTCCGTTTCGGGAGTGATGCGCCCAATGCCAAGAAATATACCGTTTGGAGCATACACCCGGTACAGCGTTTCCGCCAAAGGCTTTTTCAGCCATTTCAGATACGCAAGGGATAACGGCGCGCCGTTTTTGAAACGGAACGCCTGCTTTTCACTGACGCTGACGGTCGGAAGCTCCGAAAAGATACTGTCCGCAGGACGGATCAGGCTTTCAAACACCTCTGCGCCGGACTTTGCCATCTCACGGATCGTTTCCAGCGGTATCGCATCCGCTATCGTAAAGCCGCACGCCTTTGTCCGTCTCAGCGCTGTCAGCACTGCGCCGCAGCCCAGAAGCTTTCCGATATCATCGCACAGCGAACGGATATATGTACCCTTCGAGCAGGACACCCTGAATGTTCCGCTCTGCCTTTCTTCGTCAAAGTCCGTCAGCTCCAAAGCGGAGATATGCACCGCTCTCATTTCTCTTTCGGTCTCGATTCCCTGACGTGCCAGCTCATACAGCCGCACACCGTTTTTATAGACAGCCGAATACATCGGCGGCATCTGCATAATATCTCCCGTAAACTGCGGCAGCAGATCTTCTATCTCCTGCGCTTTGACGCAGCTCTCTGTTTCATTCAGCACTTTTCCTGTGATATCGAGCGTATCGGTCGTCATGCCAAGCCGAAACGAAGCCTCATATTCCTTGTCTGTATCGGGCAGGATCGACTGCGCCTTTGTCGCGCTGCCAAGCAGGATCGGCAGCACGCCCGTTGCCATCGGGTCAAGCGTGCCTGTGTGTCCTGCTTTTCGTTCTCTCAGACATCCCCGAACCACCGCCACTACATCGAACGATGTAAAATCCTGCGGTTTGTCAATGATCAATATTCCGTTCATACTGCATTCTCCACCGCCTCAGAGGACAGTCTGACAATGGTGTCGACGGCATCCTTCAGCGTTCCGTGATAAGAGCAGCCTGCTGCTGCCCTGTGACCGCCGCCGCCCAGCGCACGGCAGATCTCTGACGCATCGATCTCGTCCGTTGTTCTCAAAGAAATACGGAAGTAATCGTCCGCTTTCTGCTTCACGGTGACCGCCACCTTTACACCCTCGATCTGTCTGGGGATCGAAGGGATACTTTCCGCATCGTGATCGAGTGCGCCCGACTTCTGCATCATCTCTGTCGTGATGCAGATCAGCGCCACCTGTTCACCGCAAAAATACTGCAGCGACTCCATCGCTAACTTTTCCAGCATGACTTGCCGTTTCGGTTTTGTTTCAAACATCAGACGGTTGATCATGCCGCTGCGAGCGCCTTTTTCGATCAGATAAGACGCTGTCCTGTGAGTCTGCGCCGTTACGCCGGTATAGCGAAAGCAGCCCGTATCGGTGGTCAGACCCGTAAACAATGCGTCAGCGATCTGCATCGTGATCTTCGCTCCCATCCCTTCGATCACCTCAGGCATGATCTGCGCGCAGGCAGGCGCATCCGCTGCGATCACGCCATATTCTGCAAATTCACGGTTCGAGCCGTGATGGTCGATACACAAATCGACTTTATCGCCGTACAGCATCTCTAAGTCACCCAACAGCCTGCGATCCGCCACGTCTACCGTCACGATATACTCTGCGTCAAACTCCTGCATTTCCACACCGTTTGTAAAATATTCATAGCTTTGCGGTATTTCATCCGCACAAAGCGGTCTTGCTTTTTTCCCGATCTGCTGCAGCGCCATACAAAGCGCATAGCCGCAGCCGATGGTATCACCGTCAGGAGAACGGTGCATCAGCACGAATATATTATCCTGTTTCAGCAGCTTTTCAGCCGCTTCTTTTGCTGTGATCCTGATCATAAAACGATTTCCTCATTCCTGTTTATTCTTCCTCGTCATCCGCGTCTTCCTTCTCCTCTGCCGGCTCGTCCGTTGTCTCTGTATATTGGATCTGACTCAGCATACGGGAAATATTGGCGCTGTACTCGATCGAATCCGTCGCCTCAAACGCCAGCGCAGGCGCATATCTTAATTTCAAGCGCACACCTAATTCATGCCGTATAAAGCCCTGCGCATTTTTCAGCGCTTTGACAGCTTCTTTTGCTACGCTCAGACCGTTCATCGAACTGATATAGACCTTGCTGTAAGAAAGGTCATGCGCCGTTTCACATCTGACAACGCTGATGATGCCGTTATGCAGACGAGGATCTTTCATTTCACGCAGGATCGCTGCGATCTCTCTTTGAATGTCCTCTGACATTCTGTCCGCTCTGTAATTTGCCATAGTTCATACCTCCGAATGGTTCTGTTGTTTCTTTGTAGTGTATCGGATATCAAAAAATCTGCCCCATCTTTTCGTATCACTTTACCAATTTGACCGAACTGTAAAATGTTTGTACCTTCAGGTCAGACAACCCCAGCAGCCGCCGCTCGATATAGTCATCCACATTGGCGCTCCTGCCGTTGACGTTCACCGACATTCCTGTTTCGGTATCTTCCCATCCGCCGCCGATCGTCGAAATGATCAGCACGCCGAGATAGGCGCTCATGCTTTTGGCAATGCTGTATTCATCCGTAAACAGATTATCCTGCATCACTCCTCTCACACACGCATCCACAACCTCCTCCAACGCACCGACCGAACGCTCCGTCAGGTCAAGCTCTGTTCCAAGCCGCTTTTTTATCATATGTATAAAGTCCAGCGCTTTTCCAAGCATGACCAACTCCAATGTTACCAGATCGGTATTGCCTTTTTTGATCAGATCAAACTGACGGTCATAAAATTTCTCCATCTCCGCAACACTTGCCTGATAAGGGATCTTCCTTCCGTCCTCTCTGTCCAACCGTTTCATCAATACCACCGCCCTTCTGTAATATCTTTCTTATTATATCACAGTTTTATGCTTTTTCCTATAGTTTTTTCCGAGGAACTTTTCTTTAGGAGAAAAGTTCCCCCGTACCCCCTCAAAATACCTTTTTGACTTGACTCTTTGGGTTCCCGAGGAAGTCTGATATGTAAATGCATCTATCTCAACAAGTCAAAAGTTTCGCAGGGACCTTTTCAAAGGCTTGCAGGGTTCAGGGGCAGAGCCCCTGACGGATTCCAAAGGCAGAGCCTTTGGCGGAGCCCTGAAGAAGAAAAAAACGATAAAACGGCGAATATCGGCTTTTCTTTTATTGATTTACATAAAAGAATGTGTTATAATTGATAGGAATCTTTTCAAATAGAAGTATGAGGTGAATTGCAATGGGCTTAAAAGCATGGTTTAACGGCAGAAACAGCCGTAAAGAACTAAAGAAGATACAGCCTTTAGTGGATAAGGTATTGCAGCTGGAAGAAAAATACAAAGATTTTTCTGACGATGAATTGAGGGGCGAAACCGCTCGTTTTCAGGAAATGTTCAAAACAGAGGGCATCACGCCAACTCAGAAAGACAAGATCCTGGACGAGATCCTTCCCGAAGCCTTCGCCGTATGTCGAGAGGCAGCATGGCGTGTGCTGGGCATGAAGCACTTCCCTGTTCAGATCATCGGCGGCATTATCCTGCACAGAGGCCGTATCAGTGAAATGAAAACAGGTGAAGGTAAAACCCTCGTGGCAACACTGCCTGCTTACCTCAACGCACTGTCAGGCGACGGTGTTCATGTCGTTACCGTCAACGAATACCTTGCAAAACGTGACGCAGAATGGATGGGCAAGATCTACCGCTTCCTCGGACTTACCGTCGGCATCCTTCAGCACGATACCAGCAACGATCAGCGTAAGGTCGCTTACAATGCCGACATTACCTACGCTACCAACAACGAGCTGGGCTTTGACTATCTGCGTGACAACATGGTCGTCTACAAGGAAAACAAGGTGCAAAGAGGTCATAACTTTGCCATCGTTGACGAGGTCGACTCCATCCTCATCGACGAAGCCAGAACCCCTCTGATCATTTCCGGTCAGGGCGACAAATCTACCGATCTCTACGAAAGAGCTGACGCTCTTGCCAAAACAATGAAATATAAGCGCATCACGGAATCTGACAACAAAGTGGATAATGATGACGAATATATCGAAGAGGGCATCGACTATATCGTAGACGAAAAAGCTAAGACCGCTACACTGACTCCTGTCGGCGTTAAGAAAGCAGAAGCATATTTCGGCATTGAAAACCTTTCCGATCCCGAAAACATGACGATCTCCCACCATATCAATCAGGCGATCAAGGCGAACGGCGTTATGAAAAGGGATATCGAATATGTCGTCAACGAGAAGGGCGAAGTTATCATCGTAGACGAATTTACAGGCCGTCTGATGTACGGCAGACGGTATAACGAAGGTCTGCATCAGGCGATCGAGGCAAAGGAAGGCGTCAGCGTTCAGCGTGAAAGCAAGACCCTTGCTACCATCACTTTCCAGAACTTCTTCCGTCTTTACCGCAAGCTGTCCGGTATGACAGGTACTGCTATGACAGAGGAAACAGAGTTCTCCGAGATCTACCGTCTGGATTGTATCGAGATCCCGACCAATA
>ONYV01000102.1 GCA_900322105.1 uncultured Eubacteriales bacterium
CCCATAGCCTCGGAAACTGATGCCCGTAAAATGCAATCCTTTGCAAGGTTGGGCGGATTAAAGGAAGCTCCCGCCTCTATAGGCGGTGAGTACTTCACTATATAATATTTTCGGAATATCATTCAGATTCCGCTATATTTATAAAAAGGGGATCAGCACTATGATCAAGACAGTAAACAGCATGGGTCTGTTTGGAATAGACGCTTATGCTGTACAGGTTCAGACGGAGGTGGCGCGTGACAGCAGGGGCTTTTTTCTCGTTGGTCTGCCGGATGCATCCGTCAGAGAAGCTCGCGAAAGAGTTCAGACCGCCATTATCAACAGCGGATTTGACTATCCTACTTCAAAAGTCACCATCAACCTTGCGCCTGCCGATGTCAAAAAGACAGGTTCTCTTTATGATCTGCCGATACTGATCTCTATCCTGATGGGAAGCAAATATAATTGGTTTGAAATAGATGACGCTGTTTTTATCGGTGAAGTTACCCTCGGCGGTCGGCTGCGTCCTGTCAACGGGATCTTGCCGATGGTCATCAGCGCAAAAAAGCTGGGCTTCAAAAGGTTTTTTCTTCCTGCGGGAAATGCTGCCGAAGCAGCGGTCGTGGAAGGGATCGATATTTACCCTGTCGAAAACATCACAAAGCTGGTTCTGTTCCTCCGTTCGGGAGAAGGGATCACACCTGCAGAACATTACATCCCTCAACCGAAGGATTTTCATTATCCCTTTGATTTTTCGGAAGTCAAAGGACAGTCTATGGCAAAAAGAGCGCTTGAAATATCTGCCTGCGGCGGACATAATATCCTGCTGATCGGCAGCCCCGGCTCGGGAAAAAGTATGCTTGCCAAAAGACTTCCTTCCATTTTGCCCGATATGACATTTGATGAGATGATTGAAACCACTCAGCTGCATTCCCTTGCAGGACTGCTTGGCGAAGATGCGCTGAAAACGCTGCGACCGTTTCGTGCACCGCACCATTCGGTCTCCGCTGCAGGTTTGTCAGGCGGCGGCGCGATCCCCCATCCCGGTGAGATCTCTTTGGCGCATAACGGCATTCTTTTCTTAGACGAACTGCCTGAATTCAACCGTGCGGCGCTGGAGGTGCTCCGTCAGCCCCTTGAGGACAATGAAGTGACGATCTCGAGAGTCAACGCTTCTTTAACGTACCCCTGCTCTTTCACGCTCGTAGCTGCAATGAATCCCTGTCCCTGCGGCTATTTCGGACATCCTGTCCGTCCGTGTACCTGCAGCAAGCAAGCGGTCAGCCACTATCTCTCTAAAATATCGGGGCCGCTGCTGGACAGACTGGATCTTCATGTGGAAGTGCCGCCTGCTGATTTCACCTCTCTTTCCACTGTCGGTCAGGAGGAATCTTCCGAAGAAATCAAAAAGCGTGTCAATAAAGTTCGTAAAATACAGGTAGAACGCTACAAAGGTTCAAAGGTCACCTGCAATTCTCATATGACACCCGGCATGATCGAACAATTCTGTATTCTGGATGATGAAGCAAAAAATATACTGGAAAACTCTTTCAACAATCTTGGTCTGTCCGGCCGTGCTTACAGCCGTATCATGAAGGTAGCAAGAACGATCGCAGATATGGATGACTCCGAGGTCATTAAAAAACGCCATATCTTAGAGTCCATTCAATACCGCAACCTCGACAGAAAATATTGGAACAAATGATAGCTTGTTCTTACATCAGACTTCCGCAGTACGGAATGTTTTTTCTGTACTGCGGACTTTATTCTGCTCAAAAATTGAAAAAGAGCCCCCACAGCGCCTGTCGGAAGCGGCAGGTAGCTGTGGGGGCTTTGAATGTCTGAAACACTGTTCAGTTGTCATTTGCCATAACGTGAAACATCATTACGGTTCTGTGGGTGTGGTTGTCGGTGTCGGCGAGGTATTTGTTAGTTGTGCAACAAATACGATCGGGCTTGTTTTTGTCAGGTCGCTCACGATCTTTTCTCGGATCGCAGAATACGGATCAGAAACTGTCAGGTCAAGTTCTTCGCCTGAGGTATTCTGCCATGATCCGAATGCATAGGTCTGATTGATGCCTGAACCCGTTCGGAACGTTTCATTGATCTTAAACGGACTGTTTTCAGCACCTACATTGATAAATGCATTCAGAAGATCAGCGTAGTTACTCTCTCCGATACTTCTTCCGTTGTGGCGGATGTCATAAACAGTGATCTTGTCTGTGGCACCCTGCGCTTTCGTCTGATCGTCCAAAATGATGAACGTAAACTCATACTCTGCGCTGTGAACTTCGCTGATTGTGTCGCCTTGAATGAGTTTATCTTCAAAGTACGAAATTGTCGGTGTGGCGTTCGTGTTTGCATTGTCTGCACGGAAGATCACCTGTCTGGTCGTAAACTTTGTCGGACGTTCATTCTGCGGCATGACGAGGTCAAATTCTGTCCGGTAGCCGTGATAATCTGCCGTCAGGGTATAAACACAGTCTTTATGATGAGATGCATTTGCCACTTTGATATAGTCAAGATCGGCATCATACGAGAAGTCGTTTTTCTCCGTGTCTGCGTTTCCGCCAAAGCTGATATCGTCCTTGCTGTCCTTATCATAGACATAGCTGAGAAGAAGCTGTTTCTTTTCTTCCCTTGTCATCAGACGTTCAGAGCCGTCTATCATGATCATATAGGCTTTGAAGTCTTTATTCTGAAGAAGATCAACGGTCAGAAGATCATGGACAACAACATCCGTTTTCTGCACATGATAATCTTCAATACGAATGCCCTTGACGGTCTGATGCTGATTGTCATGGTTCGTATCGAGAGAATAGAAACGGTTGACTTCGGTATCTACCTGACTGAATTTATCATAGAACTCGACATAATCGTAATAATGCACATCCGCTGTCTTGCCTCGTGCAAGCCCTGTCAGCGTTACCTTTTCAGCAGCGCCCGTCATTGTGCCGGGTATATGTGCTTCGGTCGTATCGTAGATCTCATAGGCGCTTCCGTCATAGCGATAACGTGAAACAGGAAGTCTTGTGATCTCGTAGCTGCCGGGTTCGACACGGATTCGTCCGTGAGTGTCAATGTGGAACTGATTCTTATATTCTTCTTCGGTTGTACCTTCGCAGAGCCATGAGGTGTATTTATCAGACTGATACGGGTCGCTTTCAAAGTTTGTCGGAACACGTCCATCATTTGTCTGAGTATAATGTACGGGCGTTTCTTTCACTGTTCCGTCATCATTGACGGTCAGGCTGACATAACGCACCGTTTGCTGAGCTTGCGGCAGGTCTTTCAAGCTGCTGACCCATTGTTTTGTTTCGTCATCATACTCCAATTCATACTGCGCTGTCTGCGTGATCCTGAATACAAAGGTCGGGTCTCCCCATCCGTCTTTCTTCAGGTTGATATGCTCAAACAAACGGATGTAAGCAGGTTCGATCTCATCTTGTACAGACAGTTTCAAGGTACGTTCGGAATTGTTTTTACCGATGGTGAAGGTCACTTTCTTTTCATTATTCTGATCGTTGGAATCCGTTATGACAAAACCTGCGTTTTCTCTTGCTTCGGTTTCCTTCAGATAATACGTTCCCCACGGGATATTGTCGATCTTCAGCTTTCCTTCACCGTTGGTCTTTGGCAGGTTGATGATCGTTTTTTCTTCTTCATCGACCGTGATCGTCAAAGGTACGTTATAATACTTGAAATCAGTTCCTTCCTCATCATGTTCCCAGACGTAAGCAGAAGTGTTGCGCTGACTGAGCATATCTGTCAGGATCGTCTGCTGTTTATCGGAAGGTTCTGCGGGATAGAAATAATACTCTTCGGCATTCGTCTTTTTCACAAGTTTCAGATTTACTGACGAATCAGAAGCATCATACAGTCTGAATGCAAAGCCTTCGAGCGTAGTACCGATCGCAAATTTGCCTGCTTTTTCCTTCGCTGTCTTGGTCAGTTCGACACTGCCGTTTTTCGGAGAATCGGCAGCAGACTGAATATTCAGCGTCATTTCTGCCTCTTGTGCGCCAATGGTGAAGTCGGGCAGGATCTCTGTGTCGATCTCATAGCCAAACGGCGCTTGGATCTCTTTCCAGTAATAAGTACCCCATTTGACGGTGCGTACTGCTGTGACGGAAGGATTATTCAGATCGTCTGTGGTATGGTCAAGATATTCGGTGTCGATCTTGCTGGAATCGTAGGTAGTAGAATTACTTTCGTCATACGTCATTCCTGTGATCGGCTTATGTCTGAGCCATGTGATCTGCTTGATCAGACCGTCATATCCTGTTTCGACTGTCGCCAGATGTACGGGCGTACTGTCACCGCCGATGATGACAGGCGGTACGTCAGGATCTTCTGTTTCATTGAGCAGTTCCAGACGATAGCCGTAATCATCAAGGCTGTCAAGTTTTGTAAGCTGTGTATTACAGCCGACTGCATAATTATCGTATGTGCTTCCGATACGGACAAAGCGGTAAAGACCGTTGTTGGTGATCTCTTTGATCTCGGAACTGCGATAGTAGTTACCGCTTGAGATCGTGTCTTTGCCTGTGCCGTTTGTGATCCGGAAATACTTTGCTCCGTTCGGAATACGAATGCGGTACACATCATCGTTTTCATACTCCGCCATCAGCTGCGACATCAGATATCCTGCGGTGTTTCCGACCGCATTATCGCCGTTTTCATCTCTAAAGAACTTGATATGCACATCGTCCAAACGATAGCGGTTGGATGTGTCCGAAACTTCTGTCATGAGATTCTTCGTGCCGTTATTGACAAAGAAGATATAATACTGTGTCCAGTCGGTTTCGTTTGTCAGCAAGGTTGCAGTGTCGCTGTTCGTATCCGTATTTCCGGGTACACCCTGCGCCTTATAATTGTCGCTCACACCATAAGCATGGTTCGTGACAGTGCCATAGGGTACAGAAGTGTTGTTTGGCGTATAATTATGACCCATTTGATACTGTATCCGCTGAGTGATGGTTCTGTCGGGTGCTGAGCCGTTATGGAAGATCACATACGGATACGGGTACGTTCTGTTTACGCTCTTAGGCGGCTGGAAGCGATACACTCTGTTGCCGCGATTATCCACATAGCTGTTCTGCGCAGGAACGCCCGGCCATGCGGCATATTCTCCGTCAGCACTGCCGTAATAGTATGCATAGATCGTCTTAGCGCCGCCATTGCTCCAATTATCTTTATCAGTGAAATAAATGTAATCGAAGTCGGTAGTCGGTTCTAAGGGATAGGTGATTGCTGAGGTGGTGCGCTCTGTTTTGGTGTTGGTAACTTGATTATTATCCACCATCAGAGTTGAGCCGCCGTCATCGTTCAGTGCTATCGTTTCGCCTACGGGTGTTTCGTCATCATAGATTCGTACAGACGCAGCATTTTTCGGCAGTCTGATGCGGTACTGGTTTTCACCTATCTTTGT
>ONYV01000178.1 GCA_900322105.1 uncultured Eubacteriales bacterium
GGCGATCTCGGGAACGATCAGCATCGCAAACGGCAGGATCAGCACAGACGGAAAGACCAGCGCTGTCATGGTCATGCCGCTGATAATGCCATAGCGTGATATCGCATCACGAGGAGTAAAGCCGAATTTTTGCAGACCTGACGGGATCAGCGCATTCTCCGCAGCAGACAAACCGCTTCTCAGGCAGGCGTTCGCCGTAACAGGCAGATACAGCGGCAGCATCCTTTTAACAAAGCCGTCTGTTTTCTCTGCTGTGATGCTAAGTCTGCGTTTGTCTGTGAAAAACAATATCAGAGAATAGACAAAAGACAGCCCTTCCGCCGCCGCCGTACCGCTGACGGTCATACAGCAGGCTTCCGTCAGGCTTTCGGGGCGGTGAAGTGAAAACAGAAGGATAAAGATACAGATCTCTGAAAGCTGTTCGAGCAGCTGTTCGCCCGAAGTCGGCAGTGTTTTTCTGCGCGCTAAAAAATATCCCCGCACCGCAGCTGATACCGCCAAAAACGGCAGACTCGGCGACAGCAGTTTCAGCGGTAAAGACGCTCTGCTGTCTTGCAGCAAGCATTCTGCGATCACATCCGAGGAAGCATACAGCAAGATACTGAGCATCACGCCCGACACAAACGAAAAGACCATACATTTCTGCACACTTCCGATCGCTTTTCCCCTGTCGCCTGCTGCCGAATAGTCCGCAAACAGTCTTGTGCTGCACATACTGACACCCGATGAGGAAACCAACACGAACACCATATACACACTCAGCGCCAACTGATACAGCCCCATCCCCTCTGCACCCAGCTGTTCGCTCAGAAAACTGCGGAACAGCAGTCCCATACTTCGGATCAGCAGTGACGTTATCACCAGTATCATGCCGTTTTTGATGAACCGCTTTTTCTGCAACCGATCACTTCCTTTTTGATTTGGAATGTATTTTTCTGACACAGGGAAACTTGACGATGTTGTGTGACGGGTGTAGAATAATAAGGAAACATTCAGAGAAAAGTGAGATGGTTGTATGATACGATTGCGAAGATTTTTGAAGGGATATGAACTTCAGCTGACGATCGGTCCTTTGTGTAAGCTGATCGAGGCAATATTCGAATTGCTGATACCGCTGATCACCGCCGACATCATTG
Organism: uncultured Eubacteriales bacterium; assembly: GCA_900322105.1. Taxonomy (GTDB): domain Bacteria; phylum Bacillota; class Clostridia; order Oscillospirales; family Acutalibacteraceae; genus UBA1213. Next base: position 1,137 of record ONYV01000178.1, read on the forward strand.
ATAACGGCGTGAGAAACGGCGATATCGGCTATGTGCTGCAAAAAGGCGGTCTGATGATCCTTTTGGGTGTTCTGGGGCTTGCGTTTGCGCTGGTGTGTCAGAAATCGGCGTCTATCGCTTCTCAGGGCTTCGGTACAAAAGTCAGGAACGCCATGTTCCGCCACATCAACACTCTGTCACACAATGAGCTTGACCTCCTCGGCACGCCCTCTCTCATCACCCGTATGACAAACGATATCAACCGGCTCCAGCTTGCTGTGGCAATGCTCATACGTCTGGTGATCCGTGCGCCGTTCCTTGTCATCGGTGCGCTCATCATGTCGATGCTCATCAGCCTGAAAATGTCGCTGATCTTCCTGAGCGCAGCGATCCTCATCGCTCTGATCCTCTTTATCATCATGAAAACCTCTGTTCCTTTCTTCAAAGGCATACAGAAAAAATTGGACAGCGTATCTTTGATTTCACGTGAAAATCTTTCCGGCAACCGTGTCATCAGAGCTTTTGGCAGACAAAAAAACGATGAACAGCGTTTTGAAAAAAGCAACGAAGAACTGACAAAGATCGCTTTGAAAACAGGAAGACTTTCCTCTTTGCTCAATCCTCTCACCTATGTCATCGCTCAGGCGGCGATCATCGCTGTGGTGTGGTTCGGAGGTAAGCTTGTTGATTTCGGTGAACTGAAAACAGGCGAGATCATCGCTCTTGTCAATTATATGACGCAGATACTGCTTGCTATGATCGTAGTATCCAATTTGGTGGTGATTTTTACCAATGCTGCCGCCTCAGCAAGCAGAGTGAATGAAGTGTTTGACACAAAACCTTCTGTCACCGATCGGGAAAAATGTGCGGACGTTATCTCTGACGATCACGCTCCGCAGATCGAGTTTCAAAACGTATCGTTCGGCTATGCAGGCAGCCGTTATGCGCTCAAAAACATCAGCTTTTCTGTCAAAAAAGGAGAAACCCTCGGCATCATCGGCGGTACGGGTTCGGGCAAAAGTACTCTTGTCAATCTCATTCCCCGATTTTATGATACGACAAACGGAAGTGTCCTGATCGGCGGCACGGATGTGAAAGCATATCCGATGCATCAGCTCCGAAGCAAGATCGGCGTTGTGCCGCAGAAAGCGGAACTGTTTTCGGGTACGATCAAAGAGAATATGCGCTGGGGCAAAAGGGACGCAAGTGATGATGAGATCGAAACGGCGCTGAAGATCTCGCAGTCTTATGAATTTGTGTCAAAGCTGCCCGATTTCACAAACACACGTCTGAGCGCAGGCGGAAAGAATCTTTCGGGCGGTCAGCGTCAGCGATTGACCATTGCAAGAGCGCTTGTCGGAAAGCCTGAAATACTGATCCTCGATGACAGCGCCAGCGCACTCGACTTTGCAACGGATGCCGCATTACGTCAGGCACTTTACAAAGAAACAGACGATATGACCGTCATCATGGTTTCACAAAGAGTCGGCACGATCCGCAGCGCAGACAATATTTTGGTGCTGGAAGGCGGAGAAATGGCAGGTTTTGGTACGCACGAAGAGCTGTTCAAAACCTGTGAGGTCTACAAAGAGATCTGTCTGTCACAGCTCAGGGAAGAGGAGGTGCAGCAGGCTTGAAACAGAAAAAACAAAAAAGAGATCTGAAAGCAAGCAAAGCGACCATTCATAAGATCTTACAATATGCTGCGCAGTATAAGGGAAAATTAGCGCTTGCAATGGTGTTTGCTGTGTTGTATGTTGTTTGTACGCTGACGACACCTGTATTGATCGGTCATGCCATTGATGAGATCGTGGGCAAAGGGCAGGTGAACTTCCCTGCGATCGCAGAGCTTTTGCTGATGAGCGGCGTTACCGTTTTAGCGTGCGCTGTCTTTCAGTGGCTGATGGGACTGTTTGTCAATGCTGTCAGCTATCTGACGGTGCAGGATATCCGAAACGATCTGTTCCGAAAATTCAATTCCGTACCGCTTTCCACGATCGACTCTCACCCTCACGGCGACCTCATCAGCAGGATGATCAACGATATCGACAACATCGGCACAGGTCTGTTACAGGGCATCACACAGTTATTTTCGGGCATCGTCATGATCATATGCACCCTCGGTTTCATGATCATGCTGAATTTCTACATTGCTCTTGTTGTTGTTATCATCACGCCGCTGTCGATGTTTGTGGCGGCATTCATCACCAGACTGTCACAAAAGCAGTTCCGTGAACAATCGCAGACACAGGGCGAGATCAGCGCCTATATCGAAGAGTATATCGGTCAGCAGAAGCTCGTCAAGGCGTTCGGCTATGAAGAAGAAGCGCAGAAAGGCTTTGAGGAGATCAACGCCCGTCTGCTGGTCAGCGGACAGAAATCACAGTTCTATTCCAGTCTTGCCAACCCCAGCACAAGATTTGTCAACGGTCTTGTCA
>ONYV01000124.1 GCA_900322105.1 uncultured Eubacteriales bacterium
TCGTGTGATATAATATAAACAACTTAAATAAAGGAGGCAATATTATGGCTTATAAAATTACAGAAGAATGCATCTCCTGCGGAGCTTGTGAGGCTGAGTGCCCCGCCGGCGCTATTGCTGAAGGAGACGGCAAGTACGAGATCAATGCTGACGCATGTCTTGACTGCGGTGCTTGTGCAGGTGTATGTCCTGTAGGCGCTCCCACAGAAGCATAATATAACAGCATAGTTTTTCACAACTGACCGATGTGTTTTTCGCATCGGTCTTTTTCTTTTTCTGCAAATGCGGTATGATATGCCTTTCCATTGTCAATACTCTCTTCATCATGATAGATGGAGGTTTATTCGTGTTGTTTAACAAAGTTGAGATATGCGGAGTCAATACCGCAAAGCTCCCTGTACTGCCCGAAAGCAGAAAACAGGAGCTTTTGAAAACGATCAAAGATGGTTCGTCTTCCGAAAAGCAAAAAGCCCGTGAAGAGATGATCAACGGCAACCTGCGGCTGGTGCTGAGCGTGATTCAGCGGTTTTCAAGCCGCGGAGAGAATCCTGACGACTTGTTTCAGGTCGGTTGTATCGGTCTGATCAAAGCGATCGACAATTTCAACTGTGAAAAAGACGTGCGTTTTTCGACCTACGGTGTCCCGATGATCATCGGAGAGGTACGCCGTTATCTCAGAGATAACAACACTGTACGTGTCAGCCGTTCTCTCAGAGATACGGCATATCGGGCAATGCAGTTCAAAGAACTGTTTTTGTCCGAACATGACCGTGAGCCTACGATCGGTGAGATCGCATCAAAGCTGCAGATCCCCGAAGAAACGATCGTGATCGCTCTCGAAGCGATCGTTGAGCCTGTTTCGTTGTATGAGCCTGTCTACTCAGACGGGTCGGACACCATATTTGTGATGGATCAGATCGGAGACAACAATGATGAAAAAAGCTGGTTGGATGAAATCACTCTGAAAGAAGCTCTCCGTTCCCTTGGATCAAGAGAAAAACGTATCCTCTCTCTTCGTTACTTTCAGGGTAAGACACAGATGGAAGTAGCGTCACAGATCGGTATCAGTCAAGCTCAGGTTTCCAGACTGGAAAAAGCCGCACTGGATAAGATCAAAAAGGAAATGTAAGCGGAGTTTTCTATCGGCTGATATCACACTGCTGTCGGACTAATACCTCATTCTCCAAGCATCAGCATCAGACTTCCTCGGGAACCGGAGAAGTGCCGTATTACGCAGGATATTTTGTGCCGGAAAAAGCGTCTCGAGTGCAGCACTACTTGGGTAATGCAAGGGAGAGACACTTCGCTTGGCGCAGAAGAGACAAGTAAGACGGTGCTTCGGAAGTTTCCGAGGAAGTCTATTGGTTTTTCTTTCTTTTGAATGACTGTAACACATTTCTGATAACTGCGTAATATGGAATGTAATCAATCAAAAGGAGGAAAGATGTTATGTGTAACAATGGTTTTTTTGGTAACAACAGCTGTGCTTGGGTGATCATCCTGATCGTTATTCTTTGCTGCTGCTGCGGCAACAACAATAACGGCTGCGGATGTAACGACAACAACTGTGGCTGCGGCTGCTGAGAATCTGAAAACAAGACAATAAGGGTATGACGTACCTCTTGAAACGGTACGTATGAACGGTCGATAAACGCTAAACAGCACCCTGTTCTTTCATGCTGAAAAGCATAAGGAACAGGGTGCTGTGATTCTTTATATGGAGGTTATATTGGTTTGTCAAACAAACCTACGGAACACTCACGTTTGAATCGTTTTATCAAAATGTTTTCTGTCCGACATTTCCGTTCAGATACTCTCGCCGTTTTCAATGGCAGTAAGCAGGTCGACACGGCGCTGATGTCTGCCGCCTTCAAATTCAGTGGAAAGGAAAATATCCACCATACGATCGGCAAGCTCTGTTGTAACGACATTCTGCCCCATGCAGATCACGTTTGCATTGTTGTGACGTCTGGTCATTTCCGCCAACATCTCATTGGTACAGACAGCAGCACGCACGCCCTTCACTTTGTTAGCTGCCATAGAAACACCAAGACCTGTGGTGCAGCAGATCACTCCAAAGTCATAATCACCGTCTGCGACCGCTTTTGATGCCCGATAAGCAAATCTGGGATAATCAACGGATTCCTTGGAATAGCATCCGAAGTCGTAGTATTCGATCCCTTTTTCTTTCAGGTGTTCGATAATACTTGTTTTCAGTTCAAATGCGCCATGATCGGCAGCGATTGCAATTTTCATCCTGTAATCCTCCAATTCTCAATTGCAGTTATGGGTTTTGGTTCAGTCTTGCCTTCAGTTCCCGTTCCGCCTGCGGCAAACGCAGATAGATCGGCATTAGCTCATCCGAACAGCAAAGCCTGTTTTCGGCTGCCATTTTTTCAGCAGCCTTTGCTGTTCCGTAAGAGCGCTGAAAACGAATATTCTGCGGCGTCAGCACAACATTCGGATGCTGACTGCCAAAGGTACGATAGCATAATTCTGCTCCGTCCCCCGCAAGATAGACCGTTTCCTCTGAGTAAGCGCAAAGTTCACTTGACAGTTCTTCCACAGACAGTGCTTTGTCTTCTGTCAGCCGTTCAACACTTCCGTCCTTTAAGCGAAAAAGCGCATGATAGACCTGCATACAGCGAGCGTCCATAACGGCGCAGATAATTCCGCTCTGATACGGCATTCCGTACGCCATTGCCGCAAGGGTCGAAACAGCAGCGCACGGTTTATTGTCGGGCAAAGAAAGCCCTTTCACGGTCGCCGTGCCGATCCTGACACCTGTAAACGAGCCGGGACCTGCATTGACAGCAAACACATCTATATCACTCAGAGCTGTTTCTGTCGTTTTCAGCAGCGCTTCTATGATCGGCATCAATGTCTGACTGTGGGTCGTTTTTGTGTTCAGAAAAAACTCTCCGTCGAGAACTCCGTCATGCAAGATGGCAGCAGATACAGGAGATGCGGAGGTGTCGATCGCCAGTATTTTCAAATTTCTGCAGCTCCTTCCATTGTGATCTCCCGTTCCTGCTCCGAAAGAACGTTGATCGTGATGCTGATCCTGTTTTCGGGCAGAAAGGGTTCGATGTTTTCGCTCCATTCGATCAGCATCACACCGTTTTCTATGTAATCAAAAAATCCTGTCGAATACAGATCGTCATAAGAACCGATGCGGTACATATCAAAATGATAGAGCGGAAATCTCCCTTCGTATTCATGCACCAGCGCAAAGGTCGGACTGGACACGCCGTCATTGATCCCTAATCCCCTGGCAAGTCCTCTGGTAAAGGCAGTTTTTCCTGCGCCCATTCCGCCGAACATAGCGATCACTTCTGTTCCATGCAGGGTCTTGGCAAGCCTTTCGGCGATCTCTTCTGTCTGAAACTGAGAATGACTCAAAAATTTTTGCAAAGATATTCTCTCCTATCAGAATAATCCTGTGATCTTTCCGTCTGCATCTACATCGATCTTCTCGGCTGCAGGTACTTTCGGCAGTCCCGGCATGGTCATGATATCGCCTGTATAGACGACCACAAAGCCTGCACCGTTGGAAAGTCTGACGTCACGCACCGTGATGTTGAAATTCTGAGGTTTGCCCAAAAGTGTCGGATCGTCAGATAATGAATACTGGGTCTTGGCAACGCATACGGGAAGCTCCTGCACATTCAGTTTTTCGATCTCTGCGATCGCCTTTTCCGCCGCTGTTGTGTAGATCACGCCGTCTGCGCCATAGATGTTTTTCGCCACTGCGCCGATCTTTTCTTTGATCGTCAGATCAAGCTTATACAGGGGTTTGAATTCAGAAGGCTTTTCAGAAGCAGCAACAACTTTCTGTGCAAGTTCAACGCCGCCTTCTCCGCCTTTTGCAAATACTTCCGACAATGCAAAGTCTGCTCCCAGGCTGCGGCAGTAGTCTTCGATATATTTCAGTTCGGCATCGGTATCTGCGCCGAAACGGTTGATGGCGACCACAACAGGAACGCCGTATTTATGCATATTGTCAATATGAACACCAAGATTTACGATTCCCTTTTCCAGCGCAGGAAGGTTTTCATTTCCTAAGTCCGCTTTTGCGACACCGCCGTTATATTTCAGTGCGCGAACAGTTGCGACCAGAACAACGGCTGAGGGTTTCAAACCTGCTTTGCGGCATTTGATATCGAAAAATTTCTCAGCGCCGAGATCAGAACCGAAGCCTGCTTCTGTCACACAATAATCTGCGAGCTTCAAAGCGAGCTTTGTAGCTCTGACAGAGTTACAGCCGTGCGCAATATTAGCAAAAGGACCGCCGTGCATAATGGCAGGAGTGCCTTCTAATGTCTGAACAAGATTCGGTTTGATGGCATCCTTCAAAAGGGCTGCCATTGCGCCGTTTGCTTTCAGGTCAGAAGCGTAGACAGGCTTTCCGTCTGCGGTATAGGCAACAAGGATATTGCCCAGACGTTCTTTCAGATCGGTGATATCGGCAGACAAGCACAAAATCGCCATGACTTCACTGGCAACCGTGATGATGAAGCCGTCTTCTCTCGGTACGCCGTTGACACGTCCGCCAAGTCCTGCCACAATATTTCTCAGCTCACGGTCATTCATATCCAGACATCTTTTGATCAATATCCTCTTAACGTCAATGTTAAGCGCATTTCCCTGCTGGATGTGGTTATCAAGCATTGCGCAGAGCAGATTGTTGGCAGCAGTGATAGCGTGCATATC
>ONYV01000126.1 GCA_900322105.1 uncultured Eubacteriales bacterium
CCGATTTCCATGCTTTATTAAAGAAATAAATTCATCCGGTTTATTACATAATAAAAATACTCCGCCTGATCACGGGAATACCGTGCGGCGGAGTTTTTTATCTGTATTGATTTATTACTGCTGTTCTGTTGTTTCCTGCTGTGAGGACTGTGAAGAAGCAGAGGCTGGTTTAACCTTATCAGAGAAAAGAAGCCTCAGCGCATCCGCACCTGCATATCCATCATCATCAAGACCATTGTTCTTCTGGAATTGCTTGAATGCCTTTGCGGTCATCTCTCCGAAATAATTTGTAATGCCGTCTTCAAACTTGCCATAGCCAAGTTCCTTGAGTCTTTTCTGAATCTTCTTGATATCGTCATTCTCATCGCCCTGACCGAATGCTGTGTCATCTGTAATCTTGAGCGAGGTATCTGCCTTGACTTTTGAGTTTTCCTGCTTGCTGCTCTCCTGTTTGGAAGGTTCATTGGAAGGCTCTGCGCTTGACTGCACAGACGTTTCCTCTGTGACAGCGCTCTCAGAAGGTTCTTCCGCCTTCTCAGACTTGGGCAATACTATGATAAGAGTGATGACCGTGATCAAAGCAAGGACCGCAGCAGCAATGATCACCGCTTTTTTATACTTCTTCATGGTCTTCTCCTTCGGTTTTCAGCGATCAGAGCGTCGTCAGATCACGTCTCAGTCAGTCTGTCCTGCGAAATATCGGGATCATCGGAATTATCAACGCTCGTTTCTTCTCCGCTGCTTTCATCCTCGCTCGGTTCGGAAGACACGGGTTCAGGCTCGGAAGAAACCGGTTCGGGTTTAGACGGCTGCGGTGCAGAAGGCTGAACGGACGGCTGTACAGACGACTGGGAAGATGTCTGATACGGCTTCGTGTCCACTTTGTCCATCTGTTTCTCTGCCATTCCAACAAGGGTCCGAATGGCATCTATACTGCCTGCGGAATTGATACGGTTGGTATAGCTGACGATAATGCCAAGAATACTCGACCAGTGATCGGTATCGTAATCATCCCTGTCGGGGTAATAATTCAGCTCGGTGATCGCGCGGGAACGGTAGCTTTCCAGTTCCTGACGGGACGCTTCACGGGCGGATTCCTCCGATGCCCGACGGGAAGATTCTTCAGCCGCCTGACGGGACGCTTCACGGGCGGATTCCTCCGATGCCCGACGGGAAGATTCTTCAGCCGCCTGACGGGAGGATTCTTCCTTGCTTTCCTCTTCGGAATTGAGCTGTTCGTTTGTCTTGATCTTTTTCAGAGCGTCAATGGCTGTCTTTTTGATCTTGTCGATCTCAGCAGCCGTTTTCGCATTGTTGATCTGCTGCGTATAGCGTTCGATCAGTTCCTGTATCTGATCGTACTGCGGCACACGGTATTCGTTGCCTTCGATAGAGCGTCTGATCTCTTCAATGGCGCTGCTTCTGCCGTCACGCAGGGCTTGTTCGCTTGCTTCCTTGCGGGCGGTGTCAGAAGCCTTTTTGCTTTCTTCCTGTTCCTTCTGCACCTGCGACTTCGTTTTAATCTCGCTGATCTCCGCCAGTGCCTGCGCATACAGGTCATTGACTTCAGAAGCCTTGGACGCTTCGTTGATCTGCGTCATATACTTGCGGATGATGGATTCGATCTCATCCTGCTGAGCTTTTGCGTAATCGTTTTTGTTATAGCTGCTGCGCAGCATCTTTTCGGCATTGTCCTTGCCTTCGTTGAGCAGTCTTGTCAGCTCTTCGTCATCCTTTGCCGACCACTTGCCCTTTCCGTCATACCACGGCGCAAGCCCCTTGTTGTAAGCGTCCTGGAAAGAAGTCATCACAGGCTTTGTGCCGCCTCTGTATTCATACCAGATATCGGGATACAGCGTATCATCATTATACTTTGCCTTGGAAACATCAACCGTGGCATCCTCACCGTCACGCACTTTTCTCGCAACGACCACGAAACGGAAGTCTTCATAGTCATAGGTACAGGTAGAGAGGGTAACGATGGTATCGTTTTCATTGACGCTGACAGGGCAGTCGATGATGGAGCGCATCTCCAGTTCATAGACAAAGTTCAAGAAGTCATAGTCACTGCTGAAAGAGCCTCTCAGATAGTTGAAGATCTCTCCCTGCCATTTCAGGGTATTGGTCTTGAAGATCGAGATGATCTTCCATTTGCTCTTTTCATAGATGGTGTTGTAGGTAAACACAGGCGTGTTGCGATAGACTTCCAGCTGATCAAAATCGGTGAGATTTGCAAACATTCTGCCGTCCCTCATGTGGTGACCGTGCAGGATCATGTTCTTGCCGTCCAGGCTGCTGCGGTAATCGAGGAAGATCGAGCCGTATTTGGTATCGTTGCCGTAGAAATCACGGTAGAGATAATACGGATCTTCGCCGTTTGCCACTCTCTTGGCATCTCCCGGCGACTGCATCACAACATAGTCGACTTTTGTATTCGGCACGGTGATCCATCCCACGGTATCGGGGTTTGCTTCGATCAGCTTTGCAAAGTCTGACAAAACGCCCTCGGAACCGTCCGCTTTTTTCGGCGGCTCAGATTCTCCCGTTTCGTCCGTAGAAACCAGCAGTTGACGGATCGATTCCGCTGTACGGTCGTTCATGGCAGGCTCAACGAATAGAATGTTGATGAGCATACAAGAGGACACGACAAAGGTGCAGATCGCAAGGATGAGGATCACTTTGCGGATCACATCGGCAGGTCTGTCGCCCTTGCAGGGAATGAAGCGCTTCCAGAAAGAACGCTTTTTCTTGGGAGAAGCCACACTTCTTGCCGCCGTATACAGCACCGTATTGAAATCCGAATCGAGCAGTTCATGTGACGGCAGCAACACGATCAGCTTGTTGTTATATTCTGCCGAATACGCATAAAAATGCTTCTGCTCAATATCGACAAGTCCTCCGCTGATATCGATCACGCCCGTGTCGCCTGCAAGCAGCTTTTGTTCTTTGTCTTTTTTCGCTTTTTTTGCCTTCTTCTCTTTTTCGGCAATGCTTTCTTCTGTTTCGGTCATCGGGTCGATGCATTCACCCTGTGTGCGTCTGATCTTTCCGATCACGCCGAAGGATTCAAACAGCGCCTTTGCCTGCTGTTCGTCATCCGCAGTCAGAGCGTCGGCAATGAAGATCAGCCCGATCTTGTCATCGCCCGTTTCCGTCACTTTCAGCGCTTCACGAATACTTTCCTCTGTCAGGTTGATCTCTGTTTTATAGATGATATTGACGTTCATGCTGTTCAGCTTTTTAATGGTATCTTCAAAGCTCTTTTCCGAAGTACGGCCAAAGGCTTTGCCGTTTCTGGGAAAATAGATTTCTGCATTCACGATAATTCACTCCTGTTTTGTTATTCTGCCGCAGCGGTCTTGTCTGTCAGACAATATCACGCACCGCAACATTCAGAATGGCTTCTTCGATCAAAGGCTCGCTGTCGATCTTTTCTTCCTCGGCAAGAACCTTCTGCAGTTCGGGACGTGTCCTCGGATGCTTCGGCGTAAAGACGGTACAGCAGTCCTCATAGGGTTGGATCGACACTTCAAAGGTGTTGATCTTTCGGGAGATCTCAATGATCTCTTCCTTGTCCATACCAAGCAGCGGACGGAACACGGGCATCGTGCAGGCTGCGTCCGTGCAGGCGATGGCACCGATGGTCTGACTTGCCACCTGACCCAGACTTTCTCCCGTGATGAGCGCCTGCGCACCCTTATCCTGCGCCAGTCTTTCAGAGATCTTCATCATAAAGCGGCGCATAATGATCGTGAAATAATCTTCCTTGCATTTTTCACGAATCTGCTCCTGTATCTTCGTAAACGGGACGGTGTACATCTTGAGCCTGCCGCTGTATTTCGCAACTCTTGAAAGCAGTTCCACGACCTTTTCTTCCGCTCTCTCGCTGGTATAAGGCGGACTGGCAAAATGCACTGCCATCAGCTCCAGTCCTCTTTTCGCCATCATGAAGGATGCCACAGGGCTGTCGATACCGCCCGAGATCAGCACACAGGCTTTTCCGCCTGTTCCCACAGGAATGCCGCCTGCGCCCCTTTCCAGACCGCTGCGGATGTATGCGCCGAAATCCCTGACCTCTACCGTCACCACCACATCGGGCTGATGCACGTCGACCGTCAGGTGGGGAAATTTTTCAAGCAGATAAGCGCCAAGCTCTGCGCTGATCTCAGGCGACTTGAAAGGGAACTTCTTATCCGAACGTTTAGCTTCTATTTTGAAAGTCTTGCAGTCTTCGAGGGTCTCGGAAAGATATTCTGCGGCGGCTTCCTTGATCTTGTCCAGATCCTTTTCCGCCACACACGCTCTTGCATAGGCGGCAATGCCGAATATTTTGGAAACGCAGTCTTCCGCCTCGTCCATATCCGCATCGTCATGCACAGGCTCTACATAGATCGTGGACTGTGCGGCTTTGACCTGAAATTCACCGATCTTATAAAGTCTTCTGCGAATGCTGCGCAGCAGCTTATCTTCAAAATTTTTACGGTTGAGACCTTTCAATACGATCTCGCCTAATTTTAACAATATTATTTCTTTCATATATGATCTGCTACTCAAAATATGGACAAATATACCCATATTGAGAAAATTCCTGTTTCATCGTATCCGACTTTGCCAAAGCTACCATCGTTTGTGTGACACTCCACAGGCGTAAA
>ONYV01000245.1 GCA_900322105.1 uncultured Eubacteriales bacterium
TTGGGCTTACTTCCTCACGGCATGGAACTTTAATATACTATTGTTTCCGAAAGACACAGAACCTGCTATGAGTTCATCCACTCATAGAGCGTGATAAAATACCTCAATTTTACAATAAACTTTCCGTATAGAATCAGGGACAAAGTAGGTGCGGTAAAGTACCAAAGTGGTATAAATGGTGATTTTATAAGGAAGTTAGCCCAAAGCAAGCCTTTCGGCTTGCGACGGCGGTGCGAAGAATGCATCCCCGCGGGATGCCGCACCGTCTTATTGCGGAATAGAATGTTCAACTCAAACGGACAAACAGCGAATCGGGAGCGGCAGCTTGCCGCCTGCGCCTTTACTTTTTTGGGGGGATGAGGTATAATGGGGATAGTTAGTGAAGATGGAGGAAAAAATGATGAAACATTTTGAAAAGACGATCGAAACGAAAGATATTTTTAACGGTAAAGTGATCCATGTGACGCACGACACAGTGGAACTGGAAAACGGCAAGACCGCTATGAGAGAAGTGGTCGGACATCCGGGAGGGGTGTGCGTTGCGGCGCTGACCGAACAAAATGAACTGCTGTTCGTGCGGCAGTTCCGATATCCGTATAAAGAAATACTGCTGGAACTGCCGGCAGGAAAACTTGAAAAAGGACAGGATCCGCTCGAAAACGGCAAACGTGAACTGCTGGAAGAAACAGGCGCTGTCGGCAGACAATATATGACCCTCGGAAAACTCTATCCCAGCCCGGGATATTGCGGCGAGATCATCCATATGTACTTTTGCAGGGTAGATCACTTTGAGCGTCAGAATTTAGACGAAGATGAATTTCTCGATGTGGAACGCATTCCGCTGGAAAAGGCTGTGCAAATGGTGCTAAACGGCGAACTCCCCGACGCAAAAACACAAGCCGCTGTTCTGAAATGCGCCATGCTGCTGAGTTCCCCCGTACCTGAGCTTTGACGGTTCGGATACAGCCGTGTTACATAAGACAACCCCACGCATAAACCGCCTGACGGCTTATACTGCATCTGCGGTGCTGTTTTGTGCGGTATTGCCTTAAAAACAACATCCTGAAACAGGAGGATCTCATCATTATGATAAATCCCATTATTATCATTATCAGTGCGGCGGTGTTTCTCTCGATGGTATCTGTTGCGATCATCAACAAACCAAAAAAGCCCATCGTGACAGGCACTATCATCGTGATACTGATCTGCTACGTTGTCTTTACCTTCATGATCGACAACACCCTCAGCAGCCTTGCAAAAGGAAACCCCAACCCCTTTGTATGCTTTCTGACGATCAATGACGAACCCACTTACACCAGTCTGGCGGAATCTTTCAGGGTGTTCATGTGCTGCGATATCATCCTCATCGCAGGCGCTCTCTTATCCCTCTTTATTGAAATGATGCTGATCCTCAGAAAGGGTGCGGAAAAATGATCGGGCTGTATGTGCATATCCCTTTTTGTAAACGAAAATGTCCCTACTGCGACTTTTTCTCTGTTTGCGCCGACGCTCAGGATCACGTTCGGTATGCCGAAACGCTCTGCCGTCACATTCGCATTGCATCAGAAAAATATCCGCAAAAAGCCGACACCCTGTATTTTGGAGGCGGTACGCCAAGTCTGATCGGCGAAACACTCATTTCTGATATCCTGCATACGGCAAAAGACAACTTCGGTCTTGACGATGCAGAGATCACACTCGAAGTCAATCCCGAAAAAAGGGACATTGATTTTGATAAGCTGAGAAAAAGCGGTGTCAATCGTATTTCTGTCGGACTGCAATCCGCAAATGACGACGAACTTCAACAGCTTGGCAGACTGCACAATGTATCAGACGCCAAACACTGCATCAGCGCCGCAAAAAGCGCAGGATTCGACAACATCTCCCTTGATCTGATGCTTGCAACGCCTTTGCAGACAAAAGACAGCCTGAAACGTTCCGTTGATTTCTGCGCAGAACAAGGCGCATCCCATATTTCCGCCTATCTGCTGAAAATCGAGCCTGATACGCCCTTTGACAACCGCCCTGACAAAGACCTGCTGTGTGACGATGACCGTCAGGCAGAGTTCTATCTCTATGCGTCCGAACTCATCGCTTCCTGCGGCTATGAGCAGTATGAAATATCCAATTTTGCAAAGCAGGGCTTTGAAGGCAAACACAACCTCAAATACTGGCACGATGAAGAATACCTCGGCTTTGGCGCAGCCGCTCATTCCTTCATCGGCGGCAGGCGGTTTTACTGCGGACGTTCCTTTGAGGAGTTTTACGCGCGCTCATTCACAGACGACGGTCTCGGCGGCAGTGAAGAAGAATTTCTGATGCTCGGACTGCGCCTGTCAGAAGGTATCACGCATCAGCGTTATCGTCAGCGGTTTCAAAAAGATATTCCGGATCATATCCTGCAAAACGCAAAACGTCTGATCCCGTCAGGGTTACTGACCGTCACCGACAGCGGCATTGCACTGACAAAGCAGGGATTCCTGCTGTCAAACGCTGTCATAGCAAAACTGCTTTCATAACATACCCCTGCCCTCGCTGCGCTGAGAGACGGGAGCATCCCACTCAGGTATAAGGCTCCCCCGCACAAAGACCGCCTTGCGGCTTAGCGCCACTGCTCTGCATAAGTTCCCGAAACCTTTCAGCGTTCGCCTTTGGCTCCGATCGAAGGGCCACTATCTTTGTGCGGTATTGCCATAACAAAAAACAGCTTTATCCTCTGCGGCCGCAAAGACCATGCATCAGGACAAAGCTGTTTTGTTTTGCGTTAGTGTTCGGATTCGGGACAAGAGATCATCGCAAGTTCTTCGATGGTATGGTGCAGTTTTTCTGCGATCGGTGTGTCTGCGGCACGGTAGTACATTTCTTTGCCGCTGCGCCGTGACACGATCAGTCCGCTGCGTTTGAGCAGACGCAGATGATGCGACACCGCAGGGCTGGACATTTCTGTTGCGGCAGCAATATTGATCACACATTCTTCACAATGGCACAGCAGCCAGAAGATCCGCAGTCTGCTGGGATCGCCAAGCTGTTTCATTGCTTCTGCGACCATTCGCACTGTATCAAGCGCAGGCATACTTTGCAGCAAAATCGGCTCATGCTGCGCATGATAATGCGGCAGAACAGGTATTTTGGATTCAGACATATCACACACCCCTGTGTTTGCACCAACGATCATTTCTCTGCATCAGGAGAGAAACAGATCAGTTCTTTATCTTCCTTCAGCTTTTTCAGGATCTCCACAGCAATGATAATATCCAGAACCGTCACAATAATGTTAAGAATAAATTTCAGTATCCTCAT
The DNA here is from genome assembly GCA_900322105.1 of uncultured Eubacteriales bacterium. GTDB lineage: Bacteria > Bacillota > Clostridia > Oscillospirales > Acutalibacteraceae > UBA1213. The sequence continues at coordinate 3,301 of ONYV01000245.1, forward strand.
TTTCAACCATCTCCCATAAAAATATTTTTGTCACTTCTTGCAAACTTCAAATTATAGATATGTTTGAATTAAAAA
>ONYV01000132.1 GCA_900322105.1 uncultured Eubacteriales bacterium
AGAATATATCATCCGCCTTGTCCGTTCACAGGATCGTCTGACAGAAAAGCTCCGCATTCTTGACGATGGTCTGGACGACCGTATTATGGAGATCTATAAGGCGCTTGCGCTGCTCAATTACGATTCTGAGCATCCCGACAAAAACAACACTGAGGTCTATTATTTCCATGCCGCAGACGGCAGCCATCAGCTTCAGGTGTTTATCGACAAGAAATATGAATGCTCCTCTTTGTTCAATCAAAAGATGTACCAAAACCTTGTGCAGCAGTTTTCGCCAAAACTCCCTCCCATCCGCAAAGACTGGCCACTCATTGATGAAAAATGGGCAATGCATCTTCTGACCGAAGATGACGAATGATCTGCGCTTTGCCAAAAAATAATTTCATCCCCTTTGACCGCTTTTCTGAATGTTTTCGGGAAAGCGGTTTTTTGTCGGCAAATTTCCGTATTTGAATTGTAGTTTTCACAAATCTTTTGAACTTTTGTTTTCGATTTCTGCACATATTGTTCATATCATTTGTGACGGTGAATAATGAATACAAATCAATTCACACCGTCATTTCGACATATTTTTTGTAAGTTTTGCTGATTCAAAGCTGTTCACTCCGTAAAAAAAGCAGTTAACTCCAACTGTACTTCACAAATATGTTTTCTCCTGCTATACTATATGAGCATTCTTACATAGATTTGTATGTGTTTATCACAATTCTATGTGAATTGCTGTGCAGACAAATACAAAAATGTTCTTCACAAGCTCCCCTGAAAACACTCTGTCAGCCTCTCTGGTCATGTCCGTTTTTTTGGCGGAGTTGTCACCTCCCGCCAAATTTTATCACACATCGAAAGCACGTTACGTTACATTCGGCTGTCAGAATGCGATCATCAGAGCCTTTCATTGTTGTGCCAGACATCTCTCTACGTCTGCATATCATTTTGGTGGCTGCATACTTTTTTGTATGTTTCCATAGTTATCGGCATCATGCTCGTTTCCCCAATGATTTTTACACCCCCTGTAAATACATTTGGCGGCATGGCGCCGATCACTTTTTTTGTAAGGGCAATTTTTTCACAGCACCGCAGCGATCATATCAGACTTCCTCGGGAATCGGAGAAGTGCCGTATTACGCAGGATATTTTGTACCCGAAAAAGCGTCTCGAGTGCAGCACTACTTGGTGTCATGCAAGGGAGAGACACTTCGCCCGGCGCAGAAGAGACAAGTAAGACGGTGCTTCGGAAGTTTCCGAGGAAGTCTATTGTAAGCGTCACAAAGTCACTCGTTTTTCTGACGCAAACAAAGGAGTCCGATCCGAAGATCAGGCTCCTTTTTTGTTTTTGACATATTTGTGCCGTACAAATTCAGTTGCCGTCAAACAGCGGTGTAGAAAAATACCGTTCTGCCGTATCGGGAAGGATCGTTACGACTGTTTTTCCCTTTCCGAGCTTTTTGGCGAGCTTGAGCGCCGCCGCTACGTTCGTGCCTGCCGAAATTCCGCACATGATGCCCTCGTCATAGGCAAGCCGCTTGGCAGTCTCGATGGCTTCCTCATCTGTGATGATACAGATCTTGTCATAGATCTCACGGTTCAGGATGGCAGGGATAATACCGTCACCAATGCCCATTTGAAGGTGCGTGCCGACCGTTCCGCCTGCAAGGATCGCTGCGTGTTCCGGTTCTACCGCCCAGATCTCCATTTCGGGATACTGTTTTTTCAGCGTTTCACCAATACCCGTGATCGTGCCGCCCGTACCGATGCCCGAACAAAAGCCGTCGATCCTGCAGGCGGTCTGTTCGAGTATCTCAAGGGCTGTATAATACTTATGCGCATAAACATTATTTTCATTTTCAAACTGCTGCGGCACAAACACCTTCGGGTCTTCCTGCGCCATCCTCAGCGCTGTATTCAGACATTCCTGAATACATTTTCCGATATCTCCGTCATCATGGATCAGGATCACCTCTGCGCCGTAATGCCGCACTAACTTTCTGCGCTCTTCACTCACAGAATCGGGCATGACGATAACGGTCTTGTACCCTCTGACAGCGCCGACAAGCGCCAGACCGATCCCCTGATTGCCGCTGGTCGGTTCAACGATGATCGTGTCCTTTTGGATTCTGCCTTCTTTTTCCGCCATACGGATCATATTATAAGCAGTCCGTGTCTTGATCGAGCCGCCTACGTTCAGTCCCTCAAATTTGACCAGGATCTCTGCGCTGTCAGGATCAGCCATTCGGTTCAGACGGATCATCGGCGTGTGTCCGATCGCTTCCAATATGTTTTGATAGATCATTGCAAATACCTCACACTTCAGGCTCCCCCGCACAAAGACCGCCTGACGGCTTAGCACCGCATCTGCGGCACTATCCTTGTGCGGTATTGCCTTTATTTTTCCTTGACCATTGTAACATAGTTCCTCCAAAAAGAAAAGCTGTTTTCAGCGAAAAGTCTGTCTTTTTGATCAAAGGCATCATATAAATCCCCGACAATACAAATCTATATGCCTTTGTTATTCCTGTGTTGAATAATTCTGTTGTTCGTGCTACAATAGAGATAACTTGATTCAGGGAGATGCAGTTATGATCATTACAGACAGTACGATCGTAAGAAATCTGGAAGCGGCATCCGCAGGAAGCGGTGTCGGATTAGATATGCTGATGGAAAACGCAGGAAAAGTGGTAACGAGAGACCGTATCATAGAAAAGATCTGGGACGTTGCAGGAAACTTTGTCAACGATAATACCTTGACCGTCTATATCAAACGGATCCGCAATAAGCTCAAAACCGATCAGATCCATACTGTCAAGGGGATCGGATATAAAATGGAGGAAGTATGAAGATCACAAGCAGATTTTGTGTGGCGCTGGTCACGGTCATCTTTTTCTTTACTGTGGCAGGAAGTCTGGCTGTGGGTTTGAGTATCGATAATATCCGTCGGACGAATAACGATGCGATCGCCTGTATCATTACGACAGTACGGGAAAAGTATCCTGAAATAACAGATAATGAGATCATAACGCTGCTGAACTCGACTGACTTTTCAGTGAAAACGAACTTTTTTCTGAAAAGCTATGGCATCAGAGAAAATGATTTCTATCTGATGGCAGACAGAGAACACTTTTTGAAAACGATCGCTGTGGCAGGCGGCCTGTTTATGTCTTTCGGGGCGGCTGTGCTGATCTTTTTCTGGGCATATGTGCGATATAAAACCAAGCAGGAAAAAAAGCTGACAGACTATTTGGTGATGCTCAACAGCGGTGACTATCGTGTGCTGAACGTTCAGCTGACCGAAGACAAAAATTCTGTTCTGAGCAGTGAGATCTATAAAACCACTGTCATGCTGAGAGAAAAAAGCGAACAGACACGACAGGAAAAATTGGCTCTCAAAGATTCGCTTTCGGATATTTCCCATCAGCTCAAAACGCCGCTGACTTCCATGCTCATCATGATTGACAACATCATAGAGAATGAAGAAATGCCGCCGCAGCTGAGAAATGAATTTCTCAATGATATCCGTCAATCGGTCGATCATATCAGCTTTCTGACAAGATCCCTGCTGACTCTTTCAAAATTAGACGCTGACACGATCGAATTTCATGCCGAAAAAGTGCAGCTGAAAGCCCTTGCTGCCCACTGCTTTGCAAACGTCGATGCGATCGCACGGGATAAGGGTGTGACGCTCAGACAGGATTGTGAGGATGTGAGTCTGGAATGTGATGAAAAATGGGTCAGTGAGGCGCTGACCAACATCATCAAAAATTGTGTTGAGCATACTCAAAAAGGCGGTATCGTCACGATGAAAGGGGTAAATGACTCACTGCTCACCAAGATCACGATTTCGGATAACGGCTGCGGTATTGATCCGGAGCGGCTGGGAGAGATTCGGGAAACCATCCAAAGCGGTGTGGATAATTCTGAACAATTCTTCGCTTTGGTGAATATTGCGCTGGCTGTCTTTTTTATGAACGTCGCCTATACAGGAACAGCGGAAGCCTCGCGTGTTGCGGTAGTTCCTATTCAGGTCAACGATGAACTGGTGGAGCGGGCCGGTGATTTTAACGGCTATTATTGGGATATTATGGTTGATAAGTTCAAGTATCCCGAGTATGAACTGCTGGACGATGAGAAAGTAGCTGCCGTAATTCCGGAAGAAGGCTTAAAATCGTATGACCAGGCAACCTTGAAAGATCTTTGCGAAAAAACCGATTCGGAAATTGTTGTGGCCATGCGGCTGGACGAGATAAAGGAAAAACCCATTAACTTCCGCCGTGAACCCAGCCTGGAGATCTTTATGAAAGGCGAATATGCTTCTTATAACAGGCTGACAGGCAAATACTATCATAAGAAACTGTATTACAGGGATGAAATTGAAGAAGTTTTAACCTTGAAAAATGACTGGCAGCAAATGGTGTTTGCTTCCGAACTGAAACGGTATATCAACCGTACACTTAAGTTAAAATAAAAAATGACAGGCTTTAGCATAATTGTAAGCAGTGATATTTTATAACCGGGGCATA
>ONYV01000129.1 GCA_900322105.1 uncultured Eubacteriales bacterium
ACACATCTTATATCACATACCCTCAGAAAGTAATGATTGCAACGGCACTGATGAAAAATGTGTGCGGAATCACTTCCATGACCCAGATGACAGAGCAGTTTAATGAGGAAACAATCATACAAAACATCGGGAAAATCTGTGAGATGCCGGAAGAACTTAAAGAACTGCCTCATTTTGTGACGTTAAACAATTACCTCTCCCATTTGGCACCGGAGTATCTGGAGAGTATCCGCGCGAAGCTGGTGAAAAATCTGATAAAGGGGAGGGCATATGAAGCGGCCCGGCTTGATAGGAAGTGGCTTGTCATTATAGATGCCACGGAGATCTGCAGTTTCAAAGAACAAAACGATGAATTCTGCCTGCATAAGACGTATCACAAAGGTACTGAGGACGAAAAACCATATGGAGCCACAGCGTTCTGGAAGCAAAAATCGTTCTGGGGGATCACTTTATCGTCAGTATCGGGAGCGAATATATCGAAAACAGCGCAGAGGATGAAAAAAGGCAGGCCGAAATGGGGGTCGAAGCGATAAAGCAGGACTGTGAAATGAAAGCATTCCACCGGCTGGCAGAGAATATCAAAAAGAATTATCCTCATCTGCCCATCTGCATTCTTGGGGATAGTCTCTATGCCACAGAAACGTTGTTTGGGACCTGTGAGAAGAACCACTGGGATTATATTATACGGTTAAAAGACGGAGCAATGCCTACGGTTGCGGAAGAGTTCCACCGATTAAAAGACAAGGATCCTGAGAATGCATACCGAGGAAGAAAGTGGGTCAATGAACTTGTCAGTCAGAAAAGGGACGTAAACGTCATGGAATGGAAGGAAAACGGGAAAACCTTCCAGTGGGTGACAAACAGGCAAATCTCAAAGGAAAATATAGTGAGGCTGTCAAAAGCAGGCAGGAAGAGATGGAAAATAGAGAACGAAGGCTTCAACAATCAGAAAAACCATCGTTTTCAGGTGGGGCATGTCTGCTGCCATAATTATACGGCGATAAAAAACCACTACATGTTAGTGCAGATCGCAGACGCGCTGAGACAGTTATATGAACTGAAAGCATATATAAATCGTGGTGTAAAGGTGAGTATAAAGAATATATCTTCCAGCTTGTTATCCAGTTTCGGAAGACTCATAACAAGGGAAGATATATTCACCAAAGAGCGGAAGACAGTAAATGCCTTCAGCTAAGAACATTATAGCAGAGGAGGTGGTGCCAGGGAAGTAACTAAAGACAATTTTATAAAATGTTCAGATCAGTTGGAAAAGTTTAACCTATACGATTGTGGAAAACTTCCCTGGAATTGAAAAAGGCCATTTTCTGTTGTGCAGATAAAAATAGGCGAATAATATACCACCTTACTTTACAAAGCTGAACAATCCGTACATACCTATTGACAAGGTAGGCAATCCAGAGTATGATAATATCAATTTAATACTTCAAACCGTTGAAGCGGAGATAACGGCAATGATGCCTTTACAGAGAACCTGTGGTGCTGAGAGTCAGGTAAGAAACAAGTTGTATCCTGCTAAGCGCATAGGGTCATTCCTATGAATCAAGGTGGCACCGCGAATAGTGTATTATTCGTCCTTGACAGAGGGTATATTTCTGTCAAGGGCGTTTTTGTTTTAAAACTCCTTTGACAGTGAAAAGTCAAAGGAGTTTTTCCTTTTTACAGGAGGTTGTAATATGCTGCTGAAAAAGCGTTGGTGGCGCCCCAAGCGCCTGATAAAAGACTTGAATATAGATCATAACCTAAAATCAAAACCAACTTAACTTTCTCAATTTGGAGGTGCAGTAAATGAAAATTCTGCCAACTTTAGCTGAAGTCAAGGAATTTGCTTCAGCCGCAAAATATAATGTGCTTCCGGTAAGCTGTGAAATTCTTTCCGACTTCACAACACCCATTGAAACGATGAAGATACTGAAAAATGTATCGACGCACTGCTATATGCTGGAATCCGCACAGGCAAATGAAACTTGGGGACGATATACATTCCTTGGCTTTGATCCGAAAATGGAGATCACCTGTATGGACGGCGAAATGAAGATCGGCAATCTCAAGGTCAAAACAGACAACCCATCCGATTACCTTCGTCAGATCCTTGCCGATTATAAAAGTCCCCGTTTCGATTATCTCCCTTCCTTTACAGGCGGCCTTGTCGGATACTTCTCCTATGATTATCTCACCTACAGCGAGCCGACCGTCAAATGTGATGTAGAAGATACCGAGGCATTTAAGGATGTTGACCTGATGCTCTTTGATAAAGTTATCGCATTCGATCATCTCCGACAGAAAATTATTCTCATTGTAAATATGCCGCTGGATGAGCCGGAAACTGGCTACAACAAAGCAGTTATGGAGCTCAATCAGCTTGTGGAGCTTCTTCGTAACGGCGAAAAGAAAAACGAACCCGGCGGCAAGCTGCTTGGCGAGGTCACGCCCCTGTTCAATAAAGAACAGTTCTGCGGTATGGTGGAAAAAGCAAAGCACCATATCCGTGAGGGGGATATCTTCCAGATCGTGCTTTCCAACCGTCTGAGTGCTCCCTTTGAGGGAAGCCTCTTAAACACCTACCGTATGCTTCGCACCATCAATCCTTCACCGTATATGTTCTATTTTTCCGGAACCGACGTAGAGGTTGCGGGAGCCTCGCCGGAAACCTTAGTTAAGCTGGAAAACAGCGTTCTTCATACCTTCCCCTTGGCAGGAACCAGACCGAGAGGTAGGACAGATGAAGAGGATAAGGCGCTTGAAGCAGAGTTGCTTGCCGACGAAAAGGAGCTTGCCGAACACAATATGCTGGTTGACCTTGGCAGAAACGATCTCGGCAAGATCAGCAAATTCGGTACGGTACAGGTTGAGAAGTTACACTCCATCGAACGCTATTCCCATGTGATGCACATTGGCTCTACGGTGCGTGGTGAGATAGATGATAACCATGATGCGCTGGATGCCATTGAAGCGGTGCTGCCTGCAGGAACACTTTCCGGTGCACCGAAGATCAGAGCCTGCCAGCTTATCGGGGAACTGGAAAACAATAAACGCGGCATCTACGGCGGTGCCATCGGATATATTGACTTCACGGGCAATATGGATACCTGCATCGCTATCCGCATTGCCTACAAGAAAAACGGCAAGGTATTTGTAAGAAGCGGCGCCGGCATCGTGGCAGATTCTGTTCCCGAAAAGGAATTTGAAGAATGCCTGAACAAAGCCAAATCTTCACTCAAAGCATTGGAGCTTGCACAGGAGGGTGAATTATGATTTTACTGATCGATAACTACGACAGCTTTTCCTATAACCTCTATCAGCTCATCGGTGAGATCGATCCCGATATCAAAGTCATCCGCAACAATGAAATGACGGTGGAACAGATCAAAGATCTAAAGCCCGATCGTATCATTCTGTCGCCCGGTCCCGGCAGACCGGAGAATGCAGGAGTTATCATTGATGTTGTAAAAACGATCCACGATATCCCGATCTTAGGTGTTTGTCTCGGTCATCAGGCGATCTGCGCGGCGTTCGGTGCCACCGTAACCTACGCAAAGCAGCTGATGCACGGCAAGCAGTCGGATGTAAAATTTGATACGGACTGTCCGCTGTTCAAAGGCTGTCCCGCAGTCGCCCCCGCTGCCCGGTATCATTCCCTTGCGGCAGATGCCGACACCATTCCCGCAGTATTAAAAATCACCGCTCTCACCACGGACGGCGAAGTAATGGCGGTACAACACAAAGAATATCCTGTTTACGGCGTGCAGTTCCATCCCGAATCCATTATGACACCGGACGGGAAAACAATGCTGAACAACTTCATAAAGGAGATATAAGTCATGATTAAGGAAGCCATCGTAAAAATCGTAAATAAAGAAGACCTCACCTACGATGAGGCATACGCCGTGATGAACGAGATCATGAGTGGGGAAACCACAGCAACGCAGAATGCCGCGTTTCTTGCCGCCCTCTCCACCAAAAGCGCCAGAGCCGAGACGGCCGATGAAATTGCAGGCTGCGCGGCGGCTATGAGGGCACACGCAACCAAGGTCGAAACCGGCATGGAACTTTTTGAGATCGTCGGTACCGGCGGTGACGGCGCGCACAGCTTCAATATCTCCACCACCTCAGCACTTGTTGCGGCGGCAGGCGGTATGAAGGTGGCAAAACACGGCAACCGCGCGGCATCCTCCCAGTGCGGTACGGCGGACTGCCTGGAAGCCCTTTGCGTAAACATTCAGCAAAGCCCGGCAAGATGCATCGAACTGCTGAACGAGGTCGGTATGTGTTTCTTCTTCGCACAGAAATACCATACTTCCATGAAATATGTCGGCACGATCCGCAAGGAACTGGGTTTCCGCACGGTGTCGCACCGACTACGGTATGCGAGATCCGGGATGGCTGGTTCAAATCTTCGGTGATCACGCCCGAGGAATTCGGGTTTGCGCGCTGTACAAAAGAGGATCTCAGGGGTGGTACACCCGCAGAAAACGCAAAGATCACCCTCGCGATCCTGAACGGCGAAAAGGGACACAAGCGGAACGCGGTTCTCATGAATGCAGGTGCGGCACTTTACATCGGCGGGAAAGCGGACAGCATGAAGGACGGGATCGCTCTTGCCGCTGAGATCATAGATTCCGGCAAAGCACTGGAAACGCTGCACAAGCTCATAGAAGTCAGCAGCCGTCCGGAGGCAGAGGCATGACGATACTCGATCAGCTTGCAGACCATGCCCGTGCACGTGTGGCTGCGGCAAAAACGAAAATATCGCTTGAGGAGATCAAACAGCAGGCACTGGCAATGCCCAAAGGGGATTTTGCCTTTGAAAATGCACTCAAAAAGCCGGGCATCTCCTTTATCTGCGAGTGTAAAAAGGCATCTCCATCGAAGGGGCTCATCGCGCCCGATTTTCCGTATCTGCAGATAGCAAAGGAGTACGAAGCGGCAGGGGCAGACTGCATTTCCGTCCTGACCGAACCGAAATGGTTTTTAGGCAGCGATGCATATCTGAAAGAGATCGCAAGCGCCGTCAACATCCCCTGTCTGCGGAAGGACTTTACGGTGGATGAATATATGATCTACGAGGCAAAGGTGCTGGGCGCATCGGCGGTACTGCTGATCTGCTCCATACTGACCGAAGAAGACCTGCGGGAATACCTTTATCTCTGCGATGAACTGGGACTGTCTGTTTTAGTCGAAGCACACGATGAAACTGAAGTCCGTGTGGCAGCAGAAGCAGGCGCACGCATTATCGGGGTCAACAACCGCAACCTCAAGGATTTTTCCGTGGATACCGATAACAGCCGCAGGCTCAGAGAACAAATCCCCCACGATGTATTGTTTGTTTCCGAAAGCGGCGTTAAAAGTGCCGAGGATGTGGCAAAGCTCCGTCAGATCGGTGCGGATGCGGTGCTCATCGGCGAAACTCTGATGAGAGCAACCGACAAAAAGGCAAAACTCGATGAACTGCGAGGTGACGTATGACCAAGATCAAACTTTGCGGTCTTTCCCGACCTTGTGATATAGGGGCTGCAAACGAGTTAAAGCCGGACTATATCGGATTTGTTTTTGCTCCGAAAAGCAAACGGTATGTCACGCCCGAAAAAGCGATGGAGTTAAAACAAATGCTTCTGCCCGAAATTCAGTCAGTCGGTGTGTTTGTGAATGAGAAGCCTGAAACTGTTGTAAAGCTATTGCAGGACGGCACCATTGACATCGCGCAACTTCACGGTGCCGAAGACGAGGAGTATATTATACAGTTACGACAGCTCACCGACAAACCGATTATTAAGGCTTTTCGCATTGAAACGGCAAGTGATATTGAAAAGACTCTGCAAAGCACGGCAGATTATCTATTGCTTGATTCCGGTGCAGGCACGGGAACGGTATTTGATTGGAAACTGATACAGAACATTAAAAGACCGTATTTCCTTGCCGGAGGTCTTGACGCTGACAATGCGGCAGAGGCAGTCAATACACTCCGCCCCTATGCGTTGGATGTCAGCTCCGGCATTGAAACAAGTGGACTAAAAGATAAAAGCAAAATGGCGGCGTTTGTTTCCGCCGTGAGAAAGGAAGAAGAAAAATGACAAATCCAAACGGACGCTTCGGCATTCACGGCGGTCAGTATATCCCCGAAACGCTGATGAATGCGGTCATTGAACTGGAAGAAGCGTATAATTACTATAAAAACGATTCTGAATTTAACAGAGAGCTTACCGAGCTCTTCAATGAATATGCAGGAAGACCTTCACGGCTTTACTACGCCGAGAAAATGACGAAAGACCTTGGCGGCGCAAAGATCTATTTAAAGCGGGAAGACCTCAATCACACGGGAGCGCATAAGATCAACAATGTGCTCGGTCAAGCACTTCTCGCAAAAAAGATGGGTAAGACCAGGCTTATCGCCGAGACGGGAGCCGGTCAGCACGGTGTTGCCACCGCAACCGCCGCCGCACTGATGGGAATGGAATGTGTGGTATTTATGGGCGAAGAAGATACCATCCGTCAAGCCCTCAATGTGTATCGTATGCGGTTGCTCGGCGCAGAGGTCATCCCCGTAAAGACAGGCACCGCAACCCTAAAGGATGCAGTTTCCGAGGCAATGAGAGAGTGGACTTCCCGAATTGCCGATACCCACTACTGCCTCGGTTCGGTAATGGGACCCCATCCGTTCCCGACCATCGTCCGTGATTTTCAGGCGGTGATTTCCAAAGAAATCAAAGAGCAAATCCTTCAAAAAGAAGGCAGGCTGCCCGATGCCGTTATCGCCTGTGTGGGCGGAGGCTCCAACGCCATCGGCAGCTTCTATCATTTCATCGAAGATGCGGGCGTTCGTCTGATTGGCTGCGAAGCGGCAGGCAGAGGCATTGACACCTTTGAAACGGCGGCAACCATCAATACCGGCAGAGTCGGCATCTTCCACGGGATGAAGTCCTATTTCTGCCAGGATAAATACGGTCAGATCGCACCCGTTTACTCCATTTCCGCAGGACTTGACTATCCCGGTGTCGGTCCCGAACACGCACACCTCCACGATATCGGGCGTGCGGAATATGTTCCCGTGACCGATGACGAAGCGGTAAACGCTTTCGAGTATCTTGCCAAAACGGAAGGCATCATTCCGGCAATCGAATCGGCTCACGCCGTTGCGCATGCGATGAAGATAGCGCCGACAATGGATAAAGATAAGATCATCGTGATCACCATATCCGGCAGAGGCGACAAGGACTGTGCCGCCATCGCCCGCTACAGAGGGGAGGATATCCATGAGTAACATAAAAAAAGCATTTGAAAACGGTAAGGCTTTCATTGCCTTCATCACCTGCGGAGATCCCGATCTGGAAACTACCGCCGCCGCGGTAAAAGCCGCAGTGCAAAACGGTGCCGACCTCATTGAACTTGGAATCCCGTTCTCCGATCCGACCGCAGAAGGACCTGTTATTCAGGGCGCCAACCTGAGAGCGCTGAACGGCGGTGTTACGACGGATAAGATATTCGCCTTTGTCAAGGAGCTTCGTCGGGATGTAAAAGTGCCGATGGTGTTTATGACCTACGCCAACGTGGTGTTCTCCTACGGTGCAGAAAAGTTCATTTCTACCTGTCGTGATATTGAAATCGACGGACTGATCCTGCCTGACCTGCCCTTTGAAGAAAAAGAGGAGTTCCAACCCCTTTGTAAGCAGTACGGCGTGGATCTGGTATCCCTCATTGCACCTACTTCCGAAAACCGCATCGCCATGATCGCCAAAGAAGCCGAAGGTTTCCTGTATATCGTATCCAGCCTCGGCGTGACCGGTACGAGAAGCGAGATCAAGACAGACCTTGCTTCTATTGTCAAGGTGGTTAGAGAAAATACCGATGTACCGTGTGCGATCGGGTTCGGCATCTCCACTCCCGAGCAGGCAAAGAAAATGGCAGACATCTCGGACGGAGCTATCGTCGGCTCGGCTATTATCAAACTGCTTGAGAAATACGGCAAGGATGCGTCTGAATACGTAGGTGAATATGTAAGATCCATGAAGGATGCTATGAGATAAAATTGAGATTTATCTTATGGCATACAAGAAACCGCTACAATTTTCATTCCCGAACAGGATGGAAGTTGCAGCGGTTTTATAGTTTCTGAGGAACGGTGTCAAACTGCATTTTTACAGTTTGGGTACCATTTTCGAGGAAAATATGCGGGGTGTCCAGAGGGGTGCGGGTCTCCGGTGGAGATCTCAAAATGCGAAGCGTTTTGAAGCACTGACCGAGCCGACAGGCGAGACACATCCCTTGGCTCTGGGTTTCCAATAGGGGCGAGAAGCATCCATGTTGGCACACGATTTTGCTTGCAAAGTCTAGTGTGTTATACCTTTATGAAGCAGACCGAATACGGAAATGATGAGTGCCCGGTTGTAGCACGATTCATTTCCGTATTTTTCTGTGCGAAAGGCTGTTCCCGCAGAGGGAAAAGCTTGAGCAAAGAAAAGGTACAGGCGAAGTGACGTATGTCACGGAACCTGTACCGACACGGTCTGCGGGATAGAGGTATATCAAAAAAACGAGAGGAATAATTACTACCCGGGGAGCGCGCGACGGACATTTTTTAACGCGGCTTTTTCCGTATACCTTGCCCGGCTCAGGCTGAGATGAAAATGTGCTGCGGTTTCGCTTTGATCATGAAGAACATAATCGAGAAAACCAAAGCGGTAATGGAGATAGGCCCGTTCACGATCAGAGATTTCTCCAAGGGCATTTCTTACTTCTGTGATCGTCTCTTTTCTGATAAAGAGCTGCTCGGGATTTTTATTGTAATCGTCCGGGAGGATATCTGCGTAAGTGACATTTGCTTCGGAATCA
>ONYV01000195.1 GCA_900322105.1 uncultured Eubacteriales bacterium
ATCCCTCGACATACGTCAGTATGCCTTCGGAATTTCTGTACAATCTGACGAAAAATCTGACAGCGCATCTGCGGCACTATCTTTGTGCGGTATTGCCTTTGAAAATGTTCGGTGAAGGAAAATGGAAATTATAAAAGAACTGATACGATCAAAAGAGCCGACGTCAACGGCATTGGGATATTTTGACGGCGTACATCTCGGACACAGGGCGGTGATCTCGGAGTCGGTAGACTATGCAAGAAGAAACGGTCTGGTTTCGGCAGTGTTTACGCTGCAGCAAAGTCCGAGAACGGTGTTGTTCGGAGAAGAACCGAAGGGCATCATTACCCAAAAGGAAAAAATGCAGCAGCTCGAAGCGCTTGGCGTGGACAGGGTCTATCTGATCGATTTTCGCACGATCAGGAGCATTTCGGCGGAACGGTTCGTTCAGGAGATCCTGATCGGCTGTTTTCGCGCATCCCACACGGGCTGCGGTTTTAATTATCATTTTGGATGCGGCGCAAAGGGAAACGGTACAGTTTTGTCGGAGCTTGCCAAAAAATACGGTATTACCGAAACGACTCAGCCGCAGCTGTGCTTTGGCGGACTTCCGATCAGCTCAACAAGGATCCGTGCGTGTATTGCGCAGGGGGATGTCATTTCCGCAAGGGAAATGCTTGGCAGAGCGTACGGTTTTTGTCTGCCTGTCGTTCACGGAAAACAGCTGGGACGAAAGCTGGGCTTTCCAACGCTGAACCAGAAAATGCCCGAAGGACTGATCAAGCCGAAGTTCGGCGCATATGCGTCTGTTGTGAGGGTAGGAGACAGAAAATTTTGCGGCGTGACCAATATCGGATATAAGCCGACGGTCGGGTCGGAAGAGATCACGATCGAAACATGGATGCCGGAGTATCACGGCGAAGAATTGTATGACAAGGAAACGGATGTTCGGCTGTATGCGTTTTTACGCCCCGAACAGAAATTTGACGATCTTGAAATGCTGCGCCGACAGGTCATGAAGGATGCGGCAGAGGCGCAGAAGGTCTTTTGTTCTGTCGGAAACATTCAGGCATCGGAGAAGAACATCTGACAAAGGGGCGGTCTTACGGCTGCGGATCAGATGATGAAACGGATGGCTCATTTCGTTCGGACGATGGGCGGCTTTTTGGTTTGCAGGAGGTGAAAAGTGATGTGTCTGGCATTTTTGCCGACAGCGGTACTGGGCGTGCTTTCGCTGGTGATGATCTTCGGGGTGATGGCGGTCACGCTGTTTATTCCGGGAACATTTCTGACGGGATTGATCTTAGTGGTGATCTGTTGTATGTGCTTTGCACTTTCAGAAATGGCGGCGTTTCGGATGTATACATCTATGATGGAGCGTGTGACGGAGGATCTTGCGCTTTGGCGCAGGACGATGAAACGTGTTGTCAGGGTGTGCAGCGGCAATCTGAAAACTGCCGTGATGCTGGATATGGCGGAATGCCTGTGTCAGCTTGAGGAGGTTGAGCTGGCGGAGGATGTGCTCAGAAGTGTCAAAAAGCGTGTGATGAAGTGCGGCAGAGCGGATTTTCGGTTTCGTTATTTGCTGATGCTGATCGTTTTGCACCGCCTTCATCGGGACGAACGCCATGTGAGAGAACTGTTTGCATCGGCATACGACTGTCTGAAAGAAAAGCAGTTCTACGGCGAAGAAGAAAGGGAGATCTGTCAGGAGCGGTTTGAATATGAACGCATCAAAACGCTTTTGAGCAGCGCTTTTCACAGAGCCTCTGCGGATAACAACAGAGAGCTGATCCTGCGGCTGCAGCAATGCGCCCTGCGCCATGCGGAAAGCTGTATTTCGGACAGAGAGTATATGCATTCTCTGATCGTGGATGCTTACCATATCGGTCTGACCCACCTTTTGTTGGGAGATGAAACAGCGGCGCAGAAGTATTTCCGTAATATTTTGTCCTGCCCGTTTGAAGGACGGATGAGATCCCGTTTGCAGCGATATACGGAAACGAGGGATGCAGCAATACTGCTCAGAACGCTGCCTTAGAGCCTGTTAAACATCTTAGCGCTGCACTCGAGACGCTTTTTACGGCACAAAATATCCTGCGTAATACGGCACTTCTTCGGTTCCCGAGGAAGTCTGATATGAATATGTTCAGCTCCGCAGCGGTCTTTTGATCGGGCTGCGGAGTTTTTCAACATATATTGTGTGAAGAAACGGATAGAGCGGTGTGGATATGTGGATAGTGTTAAAAATTAATACCTAAAATTCGTGCAATATTTTTGTGAATATTTTATTGAATATAGGTAAAAAAATTGGTATAATACATATGTATCTACTATCACGAACCGTTTAATACGGTTGGATGAAGGTGTTTTGATGAAGAGCGGTCTCCGCCGTTTTTTGAAAGACATCTTTTTTTCGCCTGTACAAGAGTTGCCGTGCGCTTTGCGTTTTACCGTTTGTCCGGGCAGAAAACACCTTTTGCTCAGAATGTGAGTCCAAAAAACGTAGTATGATGATGGTATGAAGGCAGGCGAAAAATGGATCTGTGCGATATATTGGTCTGTGATAGTCAAATTACCACAAAGGCGGTGATATAATATGCAGTGTAAGAAGTGCGGCAGTGAGTGGAAGACAAACGCCCGTGCCAGCCTGATCATACGCTGCCCTTTCTGCGGTGCGGAGCTGGAGGAGGAAAAAGAAGATAAACTGACGTTCCAGGATGCGAAAGAAGCCTTGCGATATATTGTCAAGACCTATGGCGTGGATGTCATTATTGACGGTATTCAGCTCAGAGCGCTGCTGGATGAATTTATTCCTGATCTCAAGCAGGAAAGAAAAGTCTTTATGGACGCTTATGAACAGGGAATGTGCAATGCATTGTATTTAGCGCATGACGAGTCGGAGATCGATAAGTGTATTGCGATCCTGCAGTCGATAAAGGTGCTGACGACTGATGCCTGCATGGCGGAAAAATGGGCGAGCTACGTGGTGGAATGCTTTGTATATGCGCTGGATTGGAGTGTTCCGATGTTCGGCATTACGCCGAATATCCATATGCATCAGATGCCTGAAAATATCAGAGAACCTAACAGACGGCTCATCAGCGCAGGAGATGCTTTTGAAGAGAACTATAATGACGGCGCAGCTGAGCCTGAAAAGGAGTCCCGTTCCTCCATCTTCGGATTCTTCCATAATGATGAACCGAAAGAGGACGGAACTGTCAGTGTGACGGTTTCGGAGGATAAAGAAACGGCAGAGCAGGCTGCTAAGATAAAAGACGAGAAGGCAGAAACAAAGCCCGAAGAAAAGAACGAAAAGCCGCAGCGCCCGATCTTTGATTTTACGGACGAAGCCGAGGAAGAAAAGAAGGACGAAAAAGCGGAAACAAAGCCCGAAGAAAAGGACGAAAAGCCGCAGCGCCCGATCTTTGATTTTACGGACGAAGCCGAGGAAGAGAAGAAGGACGAAAAAGCGGAAACAAAGCCCGAAGAAAAGGACGAAGGACGAAAAGACAGAAACCAAGTCCGAAGAAAGTGTTACGATCAAAGAGATGGAGGATGTGACCGAGCCGAAGAACGACGCTCAGAGTCAGATCTCTCCTGTTCAGAATCCGTGGATGCAGCAAATGCAGCAGATGGGACAAAACGGTGAAATGCCGCAGATGCCGTGGGGCTTCAATCCGTGGATGCAGCAAATGCCGCAAAACGGCGAGATGCCGCAGGGCTTTAACCCGTGGATGCAGCAAATGCCGCAAAATGGCGAAATGCCGCAGATGCCGTGGGGCTTCAACCCGTGGATGCAGCAAATGCCGCAAAACGGTGAAATGCCGCAGATGCCGTGGGGCTTCAATCCGTGGATGCAGCAGATGCCCACACAGCCTGCTTCTCCCACACAGCCTGCCGCACCCGTACAGCCTGCCGCACCTGCGCAGCCTGCAACTCCTGCTAAGCCCGTGACTCCTGCGCAGCCTGACGCTAAGACAGAAACATCGGAGAAGAAGGCGGTCGAGACAGAAGCGCCAAAAGCAGAAGCACCGAAACCTGAAGCGCCGAAGCCCGAAGCGCCTGCTGCTAAGACAGAACCCGAAAAGAAGGAAGAAACAGCAGCAAAAGAAGATAACGGCGTAAAGATCAAGCTGCCGTCGAATATGAAGGTATTTACTGCGGAAGAGGCATCTAAAATGCCGAGCAGCCGTGTGTCGATCCCTGAAGGCTATGAAGCCATTGAGGATGCGGCATTCTCAGGTCATAAGAATCTGGAATCCATCGAGCTGCCTGCATCGATGAAAAAGATCGGCGAGGGTGCATTTGAAAACTGTACCAGACTGATGACAGTCAACCTTCCCGAAGGTCTGCTGGATATCGGCAGAGGCGCATTTTCAGGTTGTATCTCTCTTGTGAAGGTGACGATCCCGTCAACCATTATCCGTATCAGACAGAGTACCTTCAGCGGATGTGAAAAACTCAAGGATTTCACGATCCCGTCTTCTGTCAAGAGCATGGGCAAGCACGCCTTCCTGAACTGTGAATCTCTCACGGAAGTGGTCGTTCCTGACGGCGTAGAGGAACTGCCCGAAAACGTGTTCAGCGGATGCCGTGCCTTGGTCAAAGTAACGCTCCCTGAATCTGTCAAGTATATCAGAAAGAGCGTATTTAGCTGGTGCGAAGCGCTGACGACCATAAATATTCCCGAAGCGGTCAAGGAGATCGGCGACGGCGCATTTACGGGATGCAGCGTACTGAAAACTGTGAACATTCCCAAGAATCTGGAGTCGATTGGTTACGGTTCTTTCAGCAAATGCGGCAATCTGAGAACGCTGACGCTTCCTGACACGCTGAGTAATATCGGTGAGAATGCCTTCAATGGCTCTAACCGTACACTGGTCGTTTATTGTTCGCATAACAACAGCTATGTCAGACGTTATTGCAGAATGAACCGTGTAAAGTGTAAGGATCTTGTTGAGTGATCGGCATTGATGAAGGTAGATGAAGAGCGGCAGGTGGTTTCCTGCCGCTTTTTGCCATTTAGGAGAGAGAATATGAGGTATTTTTCAGACGAAAAGCTAAAGGATATGAGGGAGCAGGTACGGTTGAACTATGACGAGAACGAATCCAAACGATATCTTGCCTGGATCACCCGTATTGAAATGCTTGACCGCCGCAACGATGAATACGGTGATTGCAGAAATGAACTGCTGCAGGCGATCACAGCGCTGGAGCAGGAAACCGAACGCTATGTACACAGAGGCATTGCCGACCCGAACGATGAGGACAACGATGCCTTTGAATACGAAAATTTCTGATGCGGCAAAGGATCACGCAGCTTTTTTACATATCGGACAGCATACAGAAAAAACCACCATCCGTACCGTTTTGGTAAGGATGGTGGTTTGCATTTTCGTAAAGTTATGTTGTTGCCGGTTTACGCATACATCTTTGTTTTAGCGGCGACGACAGCCAGCGCTTTGCTGATGGCTGTGCCGATGATGAAGCATACGATCGCTTCGATCAGGGCATTGATACCTGCCATCGCAAACAGCAGCGTGAAAGGATTGGTTGCGCCTGCTTTTTCTGCAATATTGCGGATCGGTTCTGACTGGTAGAACAGCAAAAATAATGTACTCATAAAGAACAGCGTGTTCATCAGCGGTACAGAAAGGCTGGTGACGGCATAAGAGATCATTTTTGTTTTGTCGATCCTGCGCAGACCGCGGAAGATCAGTGCGCCTAAAAATCCTTCGAGGATACGGGGCACAAAACAAAGAACAGCGGTCAGCCACGGGTTGATCTGGAACAGAGAGCTTGTCAATGCACTGCCGCCTGTGACAGCGGTGATGAAGCTGGTCAGACCGAAGATGCCGCCGATGATGGCAGCGTCAACAGGTTTTAGAAGGATCGCCGCCATAATGACAGGAATGGTCATAAAGGTGATGGACAAAACAGGTGTTTTCAGATAGCCAAGGGGAGTGAAGTTCATGATGAACATGATCGCCGTCAGCAGTCCTAACAGGGCAAGCCGAAAAGTGGGCTTCAGTTCATAGTCTTTCTTCATCGCTTTGGTGTTGGTCTCCGCCATAGCGGTCTTTCTGTTTTTGCTCTTTGCCTTGGATTTTTCATCGTTTGTTAATGCTTTCATTTTCTTTACCTCCTGCTGTTTTTCTGATTTTTGGTGAAAATACAGCGAATGAAAAAATAATTGATTATAATGACCGCTGAAAAAACAGCGGTGATTACCGGTTGCAGTCTGTTTGGCGTATTCCTCATCTGATGGAATCACCTGACAGCGTTTTTGGCAGAGTCAGCCGCCTTAGCAAAAGACGGTTTGTCTGATCTGTGTGTGTTATTCCTGCGGTTTGCAGGAAGTGTTTTCTTCCTGAATGGTGCTTTTGATGGCAGCATCGAGCGTATCGTCATCGATCTCAGCGGTGGGGTCGGCATAAGCGATGGTGATATCCTGATCCTCAGGCTCTTTCTTTTTGCCGTTTTCGTCGATATCGTCAAGGTTAATGGTCTCTTCTATCTTGATGCCCGGCTTTGGAATGCCGTAGCGGAGAACATACTCATAGCGCGCTCTTGCCTTTTTCAGCCGCAGTCTGGATGCGCTGACGATCTCTGCAAGGATCTCAGCATCTTCAGCGGCTGTTTCTTTTCCTTCCATCGCAGAAAGATGGATCTTTCCGAGAGCGATATAGGTGCTGCTGAGTGTTTCCTGCCGCCTTGCAAGCAGGTCACGATCCACCATTGATATTATACACCAAAACCTTTGCGGTGAACAGTCCTTTTTGAAGTTTTTTTCGGGCTGCTCACAGTCCGTGAAAATAGGTTTGTGTTTCTCCGTATTCTCCTGCCGTGATGAGGTAAGCAGAGCATTCCTTTGGGATCTTGTAAGCCAGCAGAGAATGCACAACACCCTCGTAATAGTATGTCTGCTGATCCAGACACACGGCGGTGGTGCCCCAATAAGAGCCGTTTTTCAGCTTCAGCATTTCTCCGTTTTCGTCAGTGATGAATGCAGTGATGTCACACAATGTGCCGCCCTCTGCAACAGGAAAAGTGCTGAGGTCGATCTCATACTCACAAAGCGCATATTCCTCATATTCCTCAGGCTCAAACAGATAAGCGCCGCTTTTTTTGGCAAGCGCCATCGCTTCCTTTGTCACATCGTTTCCACGGCGTACAGAGAGGATCGACACAGGGATATCGCAGTAGCTGCCGTCTTTGGTGCAGTATTTTGCAGCAGTCCCCCATTGTCCCAAAGACAGCGGTTCTTCCATAGACGCAGTTTCTGCTTTCGGTGTTTCGGCGTTCTTTACCTGATAAGAAATACCGTTTGTATTTTGTTCGGCACGACTGCTTTCAGGCATACTGCTTTCGGGTGACGCTTCATTTGCGCTTTGAGCGGAAACAGTTTCTTTTGTGTCAGACGTTTCTGTCTGCTTTTGTCCGCAGCCGCAGAGGATAAGCAGCAGGGCTGCGAAGAATGGATAGATCCGTTTCATTCTGCTTCCTCCGTTTTCAGAACAGGAGCATGGTATTTCCTTTTATCATGCAGCTGCATTCATAGCTTTCGTATTTTCCTGTTTCGGCGTCATAGAGATAATAGTACGTAAATTCACGTTTGCTTTCTTCGCTGAAAATGGTCTTTTTGGTAATGCAGTAGCGGTTTTCGATGCAGGTCATCAGACTGCCGAGGCTGTTGTCATAAGAAATGTCGGCTTCGCTGTTGATAAGACCCCTGATATGCGTTTTTTCTTCGCCGACGGTGACGGTAAAGGTCTTGTAGGGGTCGTCTTCGATCAGATAGAAGATGTTCTTTTTCTTGGGCTTTTCGGGCGTCAGCTCAACAGACAGCGTGCCGTCTGTCAGATCATAGCTGCAGATCTTTTCGGTGCTTGAACGAAATTCCTTTGCACGGAAATAAACTTTCTCTCCGTTCATGCCCATATAGCGCACCAGTGCTTTGATGTCTGCGCTGGCAATGCATTTTTTGGTGATCGAATCCTTGCCGTCTTCAATATCCTGTTCCAGATCCGTTGTTTTGCACAGCCAGATGTTGTCGCGGACATCTGCGCTGATCCAGCGCTGTTCGCTATAGTAATGCTCCTTGAGACCCTCTTCACAATAAGGATCGGCAAGCACCAGATAACGTTCGCCGTTTGCTTCGATGGGTTTGATGTTCTGACAGCCGATACGGGAGATCAGCGGCGCATTGACAAAGAACTTACGGTTAGCGCTGATATGATAGAGATAGCACAGACATTCGCTGCCCGTCAGTTCTTTATACTTTTTGAACACCTCCGTGTTGGCGGCATCTTCTGCCATATAGATCAGCAGATGATCGTTATCGGGCATCATGCACTCTTTGAAGCTGCCTGTGCAGACTAACTTCCGGCGGTTCAGCTCGCCGCCGCTTTTTTTGTCCAGTTCGATCAGCCAGAAGCTGTTGCTTCCGTTTTCCAGCACCAAAACGATCGTCTTTTCAAAGGCGTAGATATGGTGTACAAAGGTAGGATCATCCAACTGGTAATTCATCACCAGACGTTCTTTCCTTGTTTTGCGGTTATATTCCAGCAAAAACAGTTCGTTTTGTCCGTCCTGATTTTTTTCTTCGGCATAATATATGTATGACGCATTAACGTCAACGATCTGAATGTGTCTGTCAGAAAAAATACTTCTGATATCTATGACGGTCATTGATTTATCCTTCTTTCTTTTTTATGTGCCGCTGTTTCAGAAATTGCCGCCGTTCTGTCCGCCGTTCGGATCAAATCCCTGTGGCGGAACAATGGGTGCCTGCTGAGGATATCCTTCGGGAGCGGCATTATACTGCGGTGCTTGCTGAGGATATCCTTCGGGAGCGGCATTATACTGCGGTGCCTGCTGGGGATACCCTTCGGGAGCGGCATTATACTGCGGTGCCTGCTGGGGATATCCTTCGGGAGCGGTATTATACTGAGGTGCTTGCTGAGGATATCCTTCGGGAGCGGTATTATACTGAGGTGCCTGCTGGGGATATCCTTCGGGAACAGAAGGCTGA
>ONYV01000034.1 GCA_900322105.1 uncultured Eubacteriales bacterium
TGAGCTCGTAGAAGGTCATACCTATACGTTGGCTGCCAACGGCACAACCATTAAGCTCCTGGGCTTCAAGTATCCGGAAACTCCGGAACCGCAGCATACATACACCGTTGCAGGTGCTCCTGCTACGTTGTTCGGACAAGAGTGGGCTTCTTCGTACGCTGCTAATGACATGGAGCACTTGGTAGGTTCTGAATACCTCTATGGTTGGGAGAAAACTGGCGTTGCTCTCGCAGCTGGTGAGGTTAAGTTCAAGATTTGTGAGGATCACGCTTGGGCACACGCTTGGCCGGCAAGTGATTATGTTCTCCCGATTCCGGAGGCTGGTATTTATACCATCACAATCCTGTTCAACCCGAACGCTGAAGCTGATTCGTTGAGAATTAGTGCAATTGCTCAGAAGACTGCTGATGCTTGCGGCATAGAGAGCTGTTTCCTTGCCCGAATCGATCAGCGTTACCTCTGAACCGAGATAGTTTGAGATCGCCTGCGCAATGATGGGAAAGTGCGTGCAGCCGAGGATCAGGGTGTCGATCCCTTCGTCCTTCAGATTTTTGAGGTATCGTTCGACCACTAACTTCACGATGTCGTCATCAGGAGAGATGAAGCTGTTTTCGACCAAAGACACAAACAGCGGACAATCCTGCTGGAATACCTTGATGTTTTTGTTGCAGCGCAGGATCTCGTTTTTGTAAGAGTTGCTGTTGACGGTAGCGGAAGTGCCGATCACGCCGATCCTGCCGTTTTTGGTAGCGCTGACAGCGGCCTGTGCTGTCGGATTGACCACGCCTGTGAAGGGTACGGGAAGCTCATCTTTCAGATTGACGGCAACAGAACTGACAGTGCCGCAGGCGGCGATGATCATCTTGACGCCTCTGGAGAGCAGAAAATATGCATCCTGACGGGCGTATTTGATAATGGTGTTTTTGCTGCGGTTGCCGTAGGGGACGCGCGCAGTGTCACCGAAATAGATAATGTTTTCATTGGGAAGAACCTTTATCAGCTCTTTGACGGCGGTCAGACCGCCAAGACCCGAATCAAAGATCCCGATAGCATTTTCAGACATCCTTCTCGATCCTTTCAAATGCAGCTTGAATCAGCTTTTCTATTAAGTTTTCGCCTTCGATGCCGCAGGCTGCCATGAGTTTGGGATACATACTGATGGAAGTAAATCCCGGAAGCGTGTTGATCTCGTTGAGCAGCACCCTGCCGTCCTCTGTGACAAAGAAATCAACTCTTGAAAGTCCGCTGCATCCGATCAGGCGGTAAGCCTTGATGGCTGTTTGGCGTACTTTTTCCATCAGCTCTTTGCTGATCTTCGCAGGGATGAACAATTCAGAAGCGGCGTTGTTGTATTTTGCATCGTAATCATAGAATTCTGCGGCAGGAGCGATCTGTCCGGGGACAGAAGCGAACGGTTCGTGATTGCCCAGCACTGCGCATTCCACTTCATATCCGACGATACATTCTTCGACAACGATCTTGCTGTCCTCTTTGACGGCGACTTCGATCGCTTTGATGAGTTCCTCTTTGTTATGGGCTTTGCTGACGCCTACGGAAGAACCTGCGTTGGCAGGCTTGACAAACACAGGATACTGCGGCAGTGCTTTTTCGACCCGGCCGATCACGGTTTCGGGATCTTTTTGATATTCATATGCGTAAAACCAGGTGTAGGCCGCCTGCGGGATGCCGAATTTTTCGAGAAGGATATTGGTAACGGCTTTGTCCATGCAGGCAGCAGACGCTAACACGCCGCAGCCGACATAGGGAATGCCCGACATTTCAAACAAGCCCTGAATGGTGCCGTCCTCGCCGTTTTTACCGTGAAGGACAGGAAAGATCACGTCAAGCTTCACAATCTCGGTGCCTTCGGGACGCAGCACTACCATGCCCGAAACGGATGGCGCAGGCGCAATAAAGGCGCGGACGTTGTTGTTGTCCTTTTCCCAGCTCCCGTCGGCGATCGCACTTGTGCTGCCGCTGTACAGCAGCCACTTGCCCTCTTTGGTGATACCGATCGTGAAGACCTCGTAGCGATCCTGCGGAATCTTACTGATCACATAAGAAGCGGAGACCCTTGAGACCTCATGCTCGGAGGACTTTCCGCCAAAAATAACCGCAATACGTTTTTTCTGCATCTGACCAACCCCTAAATTTAGTATCAAACAAATCATGATATAGAATATGTAACAGGAAGTGAAATGCGGCGTCCAAAGCTGCCGCAGATCACAGCTTTACTAATGATACCACATTTCAAAGGGATGTGCAATTCCTAAATATATGTATAGCAGTTCTGAAAAAGTAGAACGTATTGCAGATGTGAGTTAGCTTTTGTGCAAAATGACGAAGTTGGGCTTTATTTCATATTTCACAAGAAAAAGACTTGATTTTTGAGGATAACAATGGTATTATTAAGAAAATAATTACAGTTTTGAAACCAAATCCCGCTCTTTCGTAATCAAATTGTTATCGACATTTTTGGTTTGTCATTTATGCATCAAAAACCTATTTCGGCGGGAAATACGTAACTTTCATGAGAAAATTACGAAAACGAAACAGTTGAAAGGAGTCAGTCGGAATGACGAATAAACTGATTAAGAAATCTCTTGCCCTTGTTTTGACGGGGGTGATCGCCGGATGTATGTTTTTGACGGGTGCGCCCATGGCATCCGCTGAAAGTTCAACAAATATCGGTCTTGCCGCTCACTGTCTGAGAGCATACAGAGAGGACTGGACTTATGTGTGGGGCGGAACGTCCTACGGCGCAGTAGACTGCTCGGGTCTGATCGCATCCTATAACGGTGTCGGCGGTATCCGCTTCGATATGCTGGCTTCCTGCCAGAATGACGGCAGAGCATGGGGTTATGTCAGCAACGGTGTGCCGAATATCCACGGTCTTGGTCTGCACAGCCCCGGACACGTTGGTGTATATATCGGTTCGGGTATGGCAGTGGATGCAAGAGACGTGGGCATTGATATGTGCTATCAGAACGTGTACAGCAGACCTTGGGTAGAATGGTTCATGATCTCGGGCGTATCTTATCCTTATCAGGGCTGGGTACTGCTGGACGGCGAATCTTTCTACTACGAAGACGGCGAGTATCTGACAAACACCTCCAGAACACTGGACGGCGTGACCTATACTTTCGACAGCGCAGGCGTTTCGGATATCGCACCGCCTGACAGCGCTTATTATGATGCTGACTATACAACTTCCTACACATCGGGCGACACCTATTATTATGATGACGACGATGACTATGACGATGATTATGACAACGATTATTACTATGACGACGATGATGATGACGATTATGACTACTATGCGGAGCAGAGCAGGCTCGAAGAAGAAAGAAGAGCACGTGAAGAGGAACAGCGCCGCATAGAAGAGGAAGCAAGAATAAAAGCGGAAGAAGAAGCCAAGAGAAAGGCTGAAGAGGAAGCCAAGAAAAAGGCTGAGGAAGAAGCTAAGAGAAAAGCGGAAGAAGAAGCCAAGAGAAAGGCTGAAGAAGAAGCTAAGAAAAAGGCTGAAGAAGAAGCAAGGATCAAGGCTGCTGAGGAAGCTAAGAGAAAGGCTGAAGAGGAGCAGAAGAGAAAGGACAATATGGTCATCGCTGAGTATGACTATGAAGATAACGAAGAAAGCAAAACAGTCGCAGCGATCCAGACAAGACTGTATGAGCTGGGCTATCTGACCTCAAAGGCGACAGGCTATTACGGTGAAGATACCGTAAATGCCGTGATGAGCTTCCAGAGCAAAAATGAGTTAGAAGTCAACGGGATTGTCAATGCCATTACATACAGAGTGATGAAATCCCCTAAGGCGGTTTCTGACTTTAACCTGCTGAGCGTCGGTTCTTTCGATGAAGGAACAAACGTACCTGTTACGGCACTGCAGGAAAGACTGACCGAACTGAAATATTACTATGACGATATCACAGGTTACTACGGCGAAATGACAGCAAGCGCTGTCAGACAGTTCCAGAAGAACAATGAACTGGAAGAAACAGGCAGCGCCGATCCTGATACACAGCTCCGCATTTTCAGCAAAGACGCAAAAGAGAATCCCTTTGCAGGATGCGTGATCTACGGTCAGAGCGGTTCAATGGTGACTAAGCTCCAGAAGCGTCTGGTCGAGCTGAGATTCCTGTCAGGCATCATCACCGAGAAATTTGACGACAGTACCCTCGAAGCAGTCCACGCTTATCAGAAAGCAGCAGGACTGGAAGAATCCGAAATGCTCAGCGTAGAAGAACTCGAAGTTCTGTATTCTGACAACGCAGTGAAAGCAGCAGATTTCAACGTCATGCGTTATGGCTTTGCAGGAGAAGACGTGGCACAGCTCCAGTCAAGACTGGCTTCTCTGAAATACTATGACGGCAAAACATCCGGAACATACAGCAAGGCGGTCGTTTCTGCGGTTGAGAGTTTCCAGAAAGATAACGGTCTGGAAGTAACAGGTACTGCTGACGAAGCAACTCAGGAAGCAATCAAGACAGAAGCGCAGAGAGAAAACACTCATGCAGGCGAACAGCTGATCCTGAAAACAGCGTCGATCTCTGATAACGCTCTTGCAGGTGTTGCAGATATCAAAACCACTGAGATCGTTCTGGATACTAACACAGACAAAGATGAGTTTTCAAAGTCTATGATCGCTCTTGCATCCGTATTTGGCGTAGCGCTCTTCTTTGCGATCGTATTCATTATTGAACTCAAGAGAAAGAAAAAAGCTGCTGACAAAAAGAGAAAGTAAGTTCAGCAAACTCTAATGAAAGATGCAAAGCCGATGATTCATTTCATCGGCTTTTTTCTGTGTTCAGAGTTTAGAACGGCGGAAGAGTGAGACGATCTTCATGTGCGTTTGATCTGATCGGAACTAAGCTGATAATAGTGCTGCAATATCTCACGATAATTTGCGCCTTGTTTTGCCATTTCGTTAGCGCCGTATTGACTCATGCCGACATTGTGACCATATCCTAAAACCGTAAACAGAAATGTTCCGTTTTGATGTCGAATGGAAAAGCAGGTACTTCTCAAAGAAAAGGCAGAGCGCATCTCCTCACCTGTGAACGTGAAGCCGTCAATGGAGGTTGTCAGCACACTGCCGCCGTTCTGGGTACGGTGCAGCTGTATCTTGGGGTCTTTTCCGATTTGAAACTCCTTTTGCATGGCAGACAGGGCAGATATAAACTCCTGTTCGCTGACGCTGACGGTCGTCTGGAAATTTGGCGCGCTGCGGTCAAAAGGACTGCTCACTGCTTTCAGATGTTCGCTTTCAAATCCGAAAATATCTTTGGAATCCTCTGTCACGCCTGATGAGATCGCAAAATAAGCAGCGTCGATCGGTGTTCCGTCAGGCTCGCTGAGATACTCTCCGAAACACTCGTCTACTGCTTCCTTCAGCGCTTTCATGCTGCTTTCATACAGACTGCCCCATTTTTCTTTTCGGCATTCTTCGTCCATATAAAATTCATGGTTTGTCAGGTCTGCTTTGAAGTCTGCGCCTTTCAGTTCCTCGTCAGGCTCACTCTTTTGCAGTTCTCTCAGGCGGCAAAAATGTGTGTAACAAGCCACACACTGCGCTTTCAGCGCTTCTTTTTCATAACTTGGCGCCATTTCATATGCTACCGCTCCATAACAAAACTCTCTTTCGTCTACCGTTACCACATTTCCGTCCGATGTGTTCAAAATTTTGAAGCTGTCACCGACTGTATTCGATTCAGGCGGTTCTGTCTTGTGCGAAACATCCGTTTGCGTCTTGCTTTGCTCTGCTGCTGATGCAGATGTATCCGTTTCACTCTGTGTTTGACGGCTGTTTTCAGCGGCGGATATGGTTTCTTTTTGTCCCGATACTTCCGTTAATGCGGCGCTGCTGTCATGACTGCCGATCAGCGCAAGGCAGGGCAGTGTGACCATCATCAAAAAGGCTGTCAGGACAAATAACACGATTCGTTTCATCTGATTCCTCCGTTTTATATCTCAGGCTTTCGCTAATATATATTATTTCACGCAAGAAAAAATGCACTATCTCCTAAGAGATAGTGCATCGTGTTCAGGTTTAGAAACAGATCAGCTAAGAATGGATCAAAGCTCTGCGAAATACTTGATCGTTCTTACCATCTGGCTGGTGTAGCTGTTCTCGTTGTCATACCAAGAAACAACCTGTACCTCATAGAGGTCATCAGCAATCTTGCTGACCATTGTCTGGGTAGCATCGAAGAGAGAACCGAATCTCATGCCGATAACGTCAGAAGAAACGATCGGATCCTCGTTGTAACCGAAGGAAGCAGAAGCAGCAGCCTTCATAGCAGCGTTGATGCCTTCCTTAGTAACGTCTGCGCCCTTAACAACAGCGGTCAGGATGGTGGTGGAGCCTGTCGGAACAGGTACACGCTGTGCAGAACCGATGAGTTTGCCGTTCAGCTCAGGAATAACAAGACCGATTGCCTTAGCAGCGCCTGTTGAGTTAGGAACGATGTTAGCAGCGCCTGCTCTTGCTCTTCTGAAGTCGCCCTTTCTGTGAGGACCGTCCAGGATCATCTGATCGCCTGTGTAAGCGTGGATGGTGGACATGATACCGCTCTGGATGGGAGCATAGTCGTTGAGAGCCTTAGCCATAGGAGCAAGGCAGTTTGTGGTGCAGGAAGCAGCAGAAATGATCTGATCGTCTGCTGTCAGAGTATTCTCGTTTACGCTGAATACGATCGTCTTCAGATCGTTGCCGGCAGGAGCAGAAATAACAACTTTCTTAGCGCCAGCCTGGATATGAGCCATAGACTTATCCTTAGAGCAGTAGAAGCCTGTGCACTCCAGAACAACGTCAACACCAAGTTCGCCCCAAGGAAGCTCAGCAGCGTTAGCCTTAGCGTAGATGGTAAGAGTCTTGCCGTCTACAGTGATCGTGCCTGCTTCGTCATCAGCGGAAACAGTGTGAAGACCTTCACCGATCTTGCCGCAGTAGCCGCCCTGAGCGGTGTCGTACTTGAGAAGATTAGCAAGCATAGAGGGCTTTGTAAGGTCATTGATAGCAACAACTTCATAACCTTCTGCATCAAACATCTGTCTGAATGCAAGACGGCCGATACGGCCGAAACCATTGATAGCAACTTTTACTGACATGGGAATTACCTCCTAAAATTTTATAATCATATTTTACAACATTTTCCTCTCAATTACAAGACCTTAATGAAAATTTAACAATTTATTTTTATTTTGCTTTTTCTTTGTGAACACGCAGGACGGCTTTGCAGCGACAGACAGTGAGCGGATCTGATAGGATGATACATATATAACAGCGTTTGCTATAAATTGGGATCGCCTTTCGACAAAATATTGTTTATTTTTTTATTTGTATTGCAAAACAAAAGAAATCATAGTATAATGTAACTGTCTGAATCTATCATTATACAGATGTCATCCGGAATGCTGTTTTTCAGTGTTTCGGTTGAAATATAACTTGTGAAAACTATATTTACGGGAGATGGTTAAGAATGGGTATCATCAAAGCGGCAATCAACGCTGTCGGCGGCACATTGTCAGATTCATACTTAGAGGCGTATCGTCCTGCCAAAATGGGACCGAGAACGGTTGTTGCACCGGGTGTCTTTGCCGATTCGGGTCAGGGAAGAAACACCAACACGAAACGCAGCAACAATGTCATTTCAAACGGATCGATCATTCAGGTGGCGTCAGGTCAGCTGATGTGTCTGGTAGACGGCGGCAGAGTCGTGGACTATTCGACTGTCCCCGGATACTATAAAGTAGAAAATTCCAGCTCGCCTTCTCTCTTTAACGGAGATTTCGGCGCTTCTTTGCAGGATGGATGGGACAGGATCCGTTTTGGCGGCAACACTTACCATGAGCAGCGAGTGATCTATATCAACCTGCGCGCGATGGAAGGTATCAAGTTTGGCACAAAGTCGCCTGTTCCGTATTATGACGAGCATTATAAGATTGATGTTATGGTGCGTGCGTTCGGTACGTTCTCCATTCAGGTCGTAGAGCCGTGGAAATTCTTCAATGCCGTGATCCCGCCTGAGTGTATCACAGACGGAAAGGGACTGGAAGTTGATGAATATGATAATGCCGTAGACGAGATACTTACATTTATCAGCGACAGAAACAAAACAAAAGATGTCCTGAATTGGATTCATTCAATAAACAAGGAATTCTCCAAGCTGTTAGAATATATCCATCTTCAGTTATTATTTTATGTTCTTCAAAAGAATATCCAGCTTCATTTACTATTTTTTGATATGCGATCTATAACGATCCGGGTATGCGTGAGACCTTCGTTCAGACCTCCATTGCAAGAGGTATCGAAAACGCAGGTTCTAATCCGAACGGCGCAGCGACAGCTTTCATGGGCGTTGGCATGGGCATGGGCGCAGCAGGCAACTTTATGGGCAGCGCTTCCAATACCAATATGCAGCAGATGCAGATGCAGCAGCAGTATCAGCAGCCGTATCCGCAGCAGCCTTACGGTCAGCAGCCTTACGGTCAGCAACCACAGCAGTTCTATGGTCAGCAGCCGCAGCAGCCCTATGGTCAGCCCCGGCAGCAAGCACCTCAGCAGGCAGCACCTCAGCAGCAAGCACCTCAGCAGCAAGCACCTCAGCAGCAAGCACCTCAGCAGCAAGCACCCCAGCAGCAAGCTCCTCAGCAGGCAGCGGCAGGATGGACTTGTAAAAACTGCGGACAGGCAGGCAATACCGGTTATTTCTGCTCGAAGTGCAATACACCGAAGCCCTTGTTCTGATCGTTTGATCCCCTGATCGTGCAGACGATATCTGTATCGCTTTACCGGCATGACCGCTGTTTTGTCCGGATACTTCCGATCGGGAAGGACTTTAATAACCATACAGACTATTAACGCCCTTATCGGCAGATCAACAAAACCGATAAGGGCAAATTTGGGCTTTTCTTATGATTACCATAAAAGAGGTGAAATATGTGTCGCAAGACACGATGTTATGGAAACTGTATCTTATAAATGTATCAATTGCGAAGCGCCGCTGCAATATAATCCTCAGAAACTGAAATTTTACTGTGAATATTGCCGCAGTGAGTATACCGAAGAACAGCTTCGTGAGCGTTTCGGTGCGCTGGATCAGCAGCTCAATCAGCAGGCGGCGTCTGAAGAAGTGCCGCAGCAGGATGTTCCCGAGGGCTTTGAGGACTTTGCGTCCAACACCGTTATGTATACCTGTCAGAGCTGCGGCGCAGAGGTGATCACGGAGAAAACCACCGCCGCTACTTTCTGCATCTATTGCCATAACCCTGTCGTTCTCTCGAACCGTCTGACAGGAGAATTCAAGCCCGACAGAGTGATCCCCTTCATGATATCCGAAGAGGACGCGCAGAACCGCTTCTTCGAGTTTTGCAAGAAAAAGTTCTTTCTTCCCAAAACGTTTGTCTCGAATGCCGAGTTGTCCAAGATCAGAGGTGTTTACTATCCTTATTGGCTGGTAGATTCTAAAAAGGACGGCTGTTTGTTTGCCACTGCCAAAAAGATCCGTACATGGGAATCGGGCGATGAGAGATATACTGAAACAAAGATCTTCCGTGTGAAGCGTGCAGGCAAGATCGACTTCCACGATTATCCTCATCCCGCGCTCAAGGGCGAACACAGCAAAGCGCTGAAATATGTCAACCCTTATGACGACAAGGATTTCAAAAACTTTACTATGGCGTATCTTTCGGGCTTCTTAGCAGAAAAGCGTGATACCGAAAGAGCGGACGTTCAGACGGATGTAGACAATGAGCTGAAAGGCTATGCCGAAAAGATCTATAAGAGTACGATCACGGATTATGATTCTGTCCATGTTGACAGTGTGGAATTGCGCACTCTTCAGGAAAAATGGAACTATGCCTTGATGCCTGTCTGGATGATGAACTATCAGTATGAAGGCAAAGACTATCTCTATGCGATGAACGGTCAGACAGGAAAGAACTATGGCGAGCTGCCGCTGGATAAGAAAAAGTTAGTGCTCTTTGCCGTGATCCTGTTTGTGATATTGTTGTTATTATCCGGAGCGGGAGGGTATTTTCTGTTATGATAAAACATCATTTTTTCAAAACGTGCGCGGCGCTTCTTTTGAGCGCAGGTGTGCTGTGCTTTTCGGGAATGACATATTTTGCCGCTGAAACAGACACAGCTCCCACAGCCCTTGTAATGGAAACAGAGGACGCGCCTGCTGCATTACAGCAGAATGCGGACAGTGACTATGAGATCGTGGCGGTGGATAAGGATGATGACGATCCGAACGATCACGGCTCTTCGGAAAAGGAAGGGAAAAACTGGTTCAAGATCATTGCCATTGCCGCAGGCATCAGCATCCTGATCACGGGCATCGCCGTTTATATGACGTATCGGGGCTATAAATACAACGGACAGACAGAGCCGTATGAATTCAAGAAAAAGGCCCCGCTGGAGCTTTCCGAAAGGGAAGACGTGCTGGTGGATGTGCGTGTGACCAGTGTGCATATCAACAGGAATAACGATAACAACTGATCGTGAGCCTGCGCAGGACAGACGCAGAGGAGTGGGCGTCTGAACACAACAGCGCACGGCTTACTCGGAAATTTTTGGCAATGTCATATTTTTCTTTCGGACAAAAGCTAACAGGAGGTTCTCAATTATGAGGTTTGATGTCATGCCTGTTGCGACAGAAAAACAGGTGGAGGAGATAGCAAATATCGCTGCCCCAAGCTGGCATGATGATTATAAAAATATCTTTTCAAACGATCAGATAGACTATATGCTGAAAACATTCAATTCTAAAGATGCGATCCGACAGAATATGGCGGACAGATGCATTTATTATATGCTGCTGCTGGACAACCGTTTTGCAGGATATGTTGCTTTCAAAGCGCACTTTGACCATATTTTTATCCACCGTATTTATATCAGACCCGAGTTTCGGCGCAAGGGTCTGGCACGCAGAACGATCACCGCTTTTGATACGATGGTGAGCGGAGATGAATTCAAGAGCATCAAAAAGCTGAAAATACTGGTGGAAAAGAAGAACGATTCAGCGATCGAAGCCTATGAACGTCTGGGATTCCGCAAGATCAGAAGGATCGAAACGCATCTTGGAGAAAACTATTACAGTGACGATTATCTGATGGAACGAGGGATCCGCAGAGAACAAAGGGAAGGGAAATCATGGGAAATAAGCTGAAAAGCTATATACGCTCCATACAGACGCTGTTGGAAAGCGGATCAGAGATCGAAAACATAGAAGCGCTCAAACGTGAGCTGCTCATCGAGATCGGATTCTGGCAGCATGAACGGCTCATCCATCTGCTGGTCACCATCTTATTTGCGCTGATGACAATGGCGGTGTTCATTTTGCTGCTGTTTTATCACAGCTGGGGTGTTGTGCTGCTGCTGGCGGCGATGCTGTCGCTGATGGTGCCGTATATCCGCCACTATTTTATACTGGAAAACGGTGTGCAGACACTCTATGTCTTTTATGAAAGACTGCTGCAAAAGAAACCGGAGGAAGGCTTTCCGCGCGAATGTATCCCACAGCTTGAGGGCGTTGTCATCAAGCCGCTGAGATCAGAAGCCGTCAAAAAGACTTCCCGAAAAACACGAAAACAGTAAGGCTTTCCTGCGCTGAACTGCAAGACGGTCTTTGTGCAGAGCTTTGATCGGTATTTCACTAAATAACAAAACTCTCTTGTCACATGATGTGATAAGGGAGTTTTGCTCATTTTTACCCCTTGTGCGGATAAAATATGGGTTTATGATCGCTTTTTTTCTGTTCACGCTTGATTTTGTGATAGAATCTGTATTATAATAAGAGTGTGTATATTGTGAGAAAGGAATTACCATGAAAACTGAGCAGAACAACAGACAAAAACGATCAAATACTTCCGGTAAGAATCAGACTGTTCATGCAGACAGGCGTGAAGGGTCTGTTTCTGCTGTGTCCAAAAAACGAAAAGGGTTATTTTCCATTGATTTTGACAGACCTTTGACGGTACGGGATCAGCTTGTCATCATGATAGTGGTTCTGGTGATCTCTTTGTGCCTGTTTTCACTGCTGTATCTGATCGCGCGGATGAGAGCGCCGGCAAAATCAGAACGGTCGGTCGCGGCGGAGGTATCTTCTGTGGTGGAGGATATCAGCCGCGCAGAACAACAAA
>ONYV01000131.1 GCA_900322105.1 uncultured Eubacteriales bacterium
TGCCACAGCCGTTGCCGCCTATGATCGCAAGAAATTCACCTTTGCGGATATCGAGCGTACAGCCTTTCAGAATATCCGCACCGTTTTTGTCATACCGAAACCAGAGGTTCTTGATGAAAATATACGGTGGAAATGCAGGCGGCGTTTCAGGGGGCAGCTCTTTCGGCGTATCTTTTGCGATCCTTTCCCGAAGCCATTTTCTGCCGCCCGATACCGATAACGGCGCTGCGGTCTCGGGGTTTGTTTCACAGTATTCAAAGATCCTTGCTACAGACGGCATGGACAAAAACATGGGGTCATGGTTTTGATACAGGATATCACTTGTCACAGCAGGCGCAGTATAGGAAAGGAGCTTTCCGTCCGACATCACCAAAAGCCGATCACTGCAGGAGCAGACTTCCTCTAAGTTGTGTTCGCTCATGATGATCGTCACCGCCAATTCACGGTTGATCCGTTTCAGCCAGTTCAGAAGCTCCATCGCTGCGATGGGGTCAAGCTGTGCAGTCGGTTCGTCCAAGATCAGTACAGACGGCTGCAAAACCATTGCCGCAGCGATGTTCAAAAGCTGTTTTTGTCCTCCTGAAAGCTCTGCAACAGGCTTTTCAAACCATTTTTCAATTCCGAAAAATGATGCCGTTTCCGCTGCTCTTCTTTGTATGACATCCTGTTTTAAGCCAAGACTTTCAGGTCCGAAGGACAACTCATGCCACACTTTGTCGGTGATGGACTGATGATCGGGCGACTGACTGACAAAGCCGATCTTTGAGGCTTGTTCTTTGAGCGCCATTTCCCCGACAGGCACACCTTCAAACAGTATCTCACCGCTGCATTCTCCCACAGGCTGCAGGCACGGTTTCAGATGCCGCAGCAAGGTGCTTTTTCCGCAGCCCGAAAGTCCGCAGATCGTCAGAAATTCGCCTTTGCGAACCGAAAAGCAGATATCTTTCAGCGCATATTCTGTTTCGCCCTTATATCGAAAGCTCAGATCTTTGACCGCAAAGCATTCCATACACGCACCTCCTTCCATTGCAGCAGCAGCGGCAGCATACAAAGCAGTATGTAGGATAAATAGCAGGAAAGATCCTGCCAATGAAACGAAAGCTCCGAAAGCGCAGGAAAGTAAAAAAACTCCAGCCGTTCCGAAATCAAAAAAGTCGCCGCAACAGCCGCACAAAACAACTCGACCACAAGCACTGCCGCATCTCTTTTTTCAAAATGATACAAAGAAAAAAACGACCGCCGACCTGTACCATATCCCCTGCTTTTCAGCGAATCCGCCGTTTCGATCCCATGCTCCAGCGACCAGCCGATGACGGATGACAAAATTCTGACCGTATTTCTGATACGCCTGACAGCATTCCCCTGATCGAGATCCCGTCCAAGACAGCGCTGCGCCGACCGTACCGCTTTGAACTGTGAAGCAAACTGCGGCAAAAAGCGCAGTATCATCGACAGCAGCAGTCCTGTTTTCGGCGTGAACCTGCCAAACAGATAGAGTATCTTATCAGACGTAACAGTCTTCCATAAGCAAAGGCACCACAGCATCACCGTACAGAACATTCCGCCTGACACAAAGCCGTAGATCAGAGATTCCGCCGTAAAGGGGTTTCCGTTCGGAAAATAAAAAAGGATCGTCATGCCTGCATGGTTAAACAGCGGATTGATGATACCGATCAGCAGCGCAGAAGGAACGATCATTTTCAAAATGAACATTAAGCTCCTTCTGCCTCCTATACACAAAGCCGTCAGAAACGAGATCATCAGCCCGATCAGCACTAAGAGCGGATGCTGCAAAAGCATTGCAAACAGCATGACGATCAGGAAAAACAAAAATTGTACAAAGGGATGATAGTCTGCAAAAGCGTTTGAATGCATAAGCTCATACTCCGTTCAGTAGTTCCCTGTAACGTCATGGATCGGGAAAGGAAATATCATTTCCCAGCTCACAGGTGTAATGCCAGAGGATCTCATCACCATCATGTAACAGCGTATCGGAACAGCCGACATTTGGCAATTCCCGATTGACGCTATATACCCATCCCGAACCGCTGCCGCAGTCAAATTCATAGAGATTGCAGATCCCTTCGATATAGGCGGTGTGATAGATCGGCGTCATCGTAAATTCAAAAGGGATGCGCCGCTCTGTACAAACTCTTTTGGTAACGTCAAACACGCTTTCGCCCTCCTGAAACGTTACCGTCACGGGCGATAACAAGATACCGTCGGGAGGAACTAATGAGCGTTTGTTTTTCGGAAGAAGTTCGGTTTTCCTGAGGAGCGTTTCACAGGATATGCCGATCGTGCATTGATAAAGCGTGTCGGGTGATGACGCTTGTATCTGGCTGTCCGTTTCCGTAACTGAAAGATAATTTACAGACGTTTCGGCGCTTGTCTGTGATTCAAAAAAATCCTGCTCGGATACTGCAAAAACAATACTGCTTTCAGGTGTTTCGGACACGGATACATACTTGCTGTCCTCTGAATTTCCGCTGTCCGAATCAGCAGAAACCGACACAACAGACGATTCCGATCCGTCAGCGGCTTTTTCAGATACTTCACGAAAAGCACTGCTTTCACTCGTTTTCTGCTCTTGTGAAGCGGATGACTTCTCCTTCGGTTCGCTGACTGCAAAAACGGATTCATCAGCGTCCGATCCTCTTTTTGTCCTGTCGTCTGACCTGAGCGGCTGCTCTTTTTTCAAAGCGCTGTTTTCTGACTCTGACAGTTCTCTCTGTTTGCTGTCAGCATCCTGTGAAACAATGACGCTGACACTTGAACTTGCAGCATCCTGAACAACACTTTCCTTTGATTTGCCTGTCAGAAAAAACGCCGCAGTCAATCCTGCGATGATACACACGGTGATCAGTAATGTTTTTCCGTACTTTTTCAAAAACTGCGGCATTTTTTTACACTTCCCTTTTTATCGTTTTATTCTTTTTCTGCCAATCAGCATTCCTGCGGCAGAAAGCAGCATCATAGCGCAGACCATCAGAACGGCAGAATGTGCGCTGTCCCCTGTTTTGACATTGTCGGTCGGCTCTGCGATCGAAACAACGCTTTCTTCTGTATCGGTCGCTGAAGGTTCTGTATTGATCTCGGATATCTCTGTGCTTTCCTCTCCTGACACTTCGCTGTTTTGATAGACTGTCAGGCTGACATCTGTCATATCAAAAAATGATGTCGATCCGTTTTTCATCCGATACAGCGCAGCAGCGGCGGTGTATCCCTGATAGGTAGAAATGGCATTGTAGCCGCCGTTTTCATAATGAGAAAAACCGCCTTCGGAAATGTCATAAAACGACATCAGACCATCATAGACCGTATTGCCGTTTTTGATAAACATTTCATCCTGTTCGATATCGATCCCCAATGCGCAGAGGGCTGTCAGTACCTGTGCGCTGCTCTCGCAGTCAAAGCTGCCGTAAGAGAGGAACTGTCCTTTTTCGTTCTGGTTTTCGGATAAGAACAACAGCGCTTTGTCAACAGCGGCTTTTACTTCGTCATTTGTCTTTGCGTAGGGTGCCAGCGCCTGCAGCGCCATTGCTGTCATGTCGGCATCCGAGCCGTCATCCACTCCTGTCCATGTGTCAATCGTCCATCCGCCGTCCGCTTCCTGCGCTTCGAGAATGGATGCGACAAGACCTTCTCTTGTCGTCTGTACAGCGTCCGCTTCGGCTATCGGGACAGAATATTGATGTGAATCAAGTGCGATCAGGGCATAAACAGCGCCGTTGATGCCCTGCCGATGAATGTAGGTATCATCTGACAGCGGCTGCAACAGGTGATATCCGTAAAAATCTTCGGCATCTGCGCCGCAGGCTGTCAGCGCAGTAATCACGCCTGAATTGACTGTGGATCTTGTCTTGCTGAGTATCTCGCTGCCCTGCTCATCCAAAACTTTTCTGACACTTTGGAGATAGCGCTCTTTTGTGGTATCATCGATCAGACCGAAACGGCACAGGTTGATGATATCCCATTCGTTGCCGTACACATATTCGGCATTGGCTGTCTTAGCATATTGTTCTCTCAATTTTGCCGGTGTGATCGTATCATGATCCTTTTCCAAAGCGGCAAAAGCGGCTTCGGCGGCAAAGAGTTTTTCGGCGTTGCTGACGTTTTCTTTCTGTTCTGCCGAAAGAGCGTCATAGCAGTTTCTTGCGGCTGTAATGGCTTTGCCGCTTTGTACCGTGACTTCTCCGATCGCTTCGATCAGGCTTTCGGCTTCCTGCACTTTGACATCCGCATCATTTACTTTTCTATCGATATGTATCGTATAAATACTTTCCTGAGCATTATTATAATTGCTCTGCATCCATGCTTCATTGGCAACGCCGATCATCATAACATCGCCGTCCGTCACCGAGATCTTTTCCGACAGTTTAATGTCACTTCCCTTTTCGGCAGGCGTATATTGGTTCAGATAGACCTTTGCACGATAGGCTTTGTTCGCAGTTTGCGGCTGTATCGTGATCTCTGCGGTCTCTTCGGGCAGCGTCAGGATATATTCTGTCACATCAGGCGCAAAATCGGGCG
>ONYV01000266.1 GCA_900322105.1 uncultured Eubacteriales bacterium
TGACATTATCGGATTTGTGTTAGTGGGTGTCTGCGACATCATAGGATTTGCATTAGTGGGTGTCTGTGGCTGTGCAGGAAGACTTTGTGCAGATGGCGCTGAACCGACAGGACTTGCATCATCCTCAGCTTCCTCACCGCCGTAAGCCCTCAGAAGGTCGCCCAAACCGCCGTTAAAGCCTCTTGCCACTGCCGCAATGCGCCAAACGTCCTTACGATATATTTCAATGGAAATGATCGCTTTCTCGTCCCTGAAATCATT
This sequence comes from uncultured Eubacteriales bacterium, assembly GCA_900322105.1. Taxonomy (GTDB): domain Bacteria; phylum Bacillota; class Clostridia; order Oscillospirales; family Acutalibacteraceae; genus UBA1213. The sequence continues at coordinate 262 of ONYV01000266.1, forward strand.
TCCTGTCAGCGACAGTCCGATCACCTCTCTGCCGTTTTGCAGGATCGACAGAGAATGTGTTCTGATCTGTCCCATACTGCCTGCGCCGTCTATGCTGACGGTAAACACGAGCTTATTGACGGAAAGCGGCAGACGGCTGAGCTGTAATGTAAAGCAAGCCTGACCGTTCTGCTCCCGAAAAGAGATCTCCCTTTGCGGAGAGCTGAGCTGATTATAAAAGACCATATAGCGGTCATCGGACAGCTTATCATTTGCATCTACACCAAAACAGGTATAGTCATACACTGCGCTGCCCTCTGTTTTCATCACGACTGTCATTTCCTGACTGCTTGCTGCATATTTATCGAGCTTATCTCTGAACCCTCTCTGTATTTCCATACTCCTGCCTCCGTTTACTGTGCTGTTATCCGCTTTCGTTTGCCATATAGAATAGACTTTCTCCGATCTTATCTCATGTCCTTGTCTGATTTCTATTTTATATCATCTCCACCGTTTTTTCAATATCCTTTTCACACATTTCTTCGGTCAGGATATGGTCTGCCAAAAGCAGCCGCTTTGCTAAACTAAAGAGAGAACAAAACGGGAAATATTACTTTTATGTAACTTTCTACAAAAAACAGGCAAAAAACTTGCAATATATGTTTAAGTATGCTATACTGTAACAGTTGCTGAAACACATTCAGAATTTTCTTTTCAGAAAGGAACGAACAAAACAATGTATTGGGTAAACGAATCTGTTTTCTATCATATCTATCCGCTGGGATTCTGCGGTGCGCCGAGGGTCAATGACGGCAAGACCGAGTACCGTCTTGATAAGGTCATCGACTTTATTCCGCACCTCAAAGAAATGAACGTCAACGCCGTTTATTTCGGGCCTGTGTTCATGTCTACCACTCACGGCTATGACACCAACGATTACTATCATATCGACAACCGTTTAGGCGACAACGAAAGCTTTGCAAAGATCTGTCAGGCACTGCACGAAAACGGCATTCGGGTCGTGCTGGACGGTGTTTTCAATCATGTCGGCAGAGGTTTCTGGGCTTTTGAGGACGTGCGCAAAAATTTACAGTCCTCCCCCTATTGTTCATGGTTTCAAAACCTCAATTTCGGCGGCAGCAGTCCTTGGGGCGATCCGTTCTGGTATGAAGGATGGGAAGGCAACTACGATCTTGTCAAGCTGAATCTGCGTCACCCCGATGTGAAAAAGCACATTTTCGACGCTGTTGCCATGTGGATGGAAAAGTTCGGGATCGACGGTCTGCGGCTGGACGTTGCTTACTGCATGGATCAGGATTTCCTGCGTGAGCTGAAACACTTCTGCAAGAGCAAAAACGATCAGTTCTGGCTCATGGGAGAGATCATCCACGGCGATTATGCCCGTCTTGCAAATCCCGATCTTCTCGATTCCTGCACGAACTACGAATGCTACAAAGGTATCTACTCCTCACACAACGATCACAACTATTTCGAGATCGCACATTCCCTGAACCGTCAGTTTGCAAACGGCGGCATCTATCACAACATCTACACTTACAACTTTGTCGATAACCACGATGTCAACCGTCTGGCAAGCACCCTCAGGGAACAGCAGAACATCAAAAACGCTTATACCATCCTGTACTTCATGCCGGGTGTTCCTTCCGTGTATTACGGCAGCGAATGGGGCATTCAGGGGCAGAAAAGCCGCACGGAACATGACTATCCGCTGCGTCCGTGCGTCAACGTCAGCGACATTCAGGATAACGATATCTTCCGCCACATCTGCCGTCTGGGCGCTGTCAGAAGAACGTACAAAGCGCTGAAATACGGCAGCTTTGAAAACACCGTCATCCGCAACGAGCAGCTCATCTTCAAGCGCCGCTTTGAAGAACAGAGCGTATACATCGCCGTGAACCTTTCGGACAATGATTTCAATATCGGCTTCCATACCGACAACGGCGCAAAACTCTATGATGTGTTTGACGGCAAAACAGTTTATTCTGTATCGAACAACCACGCAGAGATCACCATTCCTGCCCGCGGCACAAGAGTGCTGGTGCTGACAGACGGCAGTGTGCCACAATATCCCGAAGGCGTCGCTGTCCTCAGCGAAAGCGTTTCGGAAAGCGCCGCTGCTCCTGCATCTTCCGAGCCTGAAACACTCACTCCCCTGCCGCCTGTCGGCGCTCCCGGAAAATACCGTCATTTCAAGGGCGGCGAGTATGAG
>ONYV01000188.1 GCA_900322105.1 uncultured Eubacteriales bacterium
AACTTCCGAAGCACCGTCTTACTTGTCTCTTCTGCGCCGGGCTTTGTGTCTCTCCCTTGCATTACACCAAGTAGTGCTGCGGTCGAGACGCTTCGCCCGGCACAAAATATCCTGCGTAATACGGCACTTCTCCAGTTCCCGAGAAAGTCTATTGTATAAGTTACATTCAGGGAATATCGTTATTTTTTGACTTTGACACCGAGGGCTTCGATTTTCGGGATCAGACCGATACGCGGTTTGTCGTCATCGGGAAGCTGCGGAAAATCATAGGCAGGAAAGTCGTTGCCTTCGACGATACAGGGACCGTTCGGTGTCAGGCATACGTCCCATCCGACATAACGGAAAGAGGGGATCACCAGCGCCGCTTTTTTGACAAGGGCTTTGATCTCGTCCTTGAAAGGCAGCTTATAGCCGACAAATTTGATGCCTGTTGCAGGATGTTCATCATAGCAGACCAGCGCAGAAGTATGTCCTCTGCCGACGATCTCGCCTTTATCAAGATCGAAGTGACAGGCAAGTCCGCCGCTTTCGAGGTTATCGACAAAGTGACCGTTATTGCCCATTTTGAACACCGCATACAAAATATGCGCTTCGCCGTTAACAACTAATGTGACGATTCTCAGACAGTTCAGGGAATTTGGATAGATCCTTGCCGCATCGGGATGCTGCACGATCACCTCTTCGATCACGCCAAAGTTTTTTTCGGGCTGTTTGATATACTCATACAGCTTTTCGGTGCTTTCAAAATCAGCCACTCTGATCTTCTCGATACCCTTGCCGCTTTCGCCGATATAGGGCTTGGCAAAGAAATATTCCTTGCCTTTCACGAATGTTTCAAACTCAGGATAGCCGATATCCGCAAGGTCGATGATCTCTCGTCCCATAAACTCCGCAAACTTCTTGTCGAACAGATTCTTTTCATCAAAGATGCGTGTATACTGCGGGTCGTTCATGGTCGTAATCAGACGGTTGTTTTTCATTCGGGTCATGTAGGTCTTGCGCTGTTTGCCGTTCATTTTGTAGAACTCGAAAATGATATAGTCATTATATCCTGCGCCGTACCGCAGAGAACAGCCCAGCATATCAAAAAAGGTCGTAAACTTGCTTTTTCCCGATTTCTCATGTACGGTGTTGATCGCCTTGCCCATTTTCTGAAAGCTCGCTCCGCCCAGTACACGCATCAGATATTTGAAATTCATACTTGATTCCTCATTTATCGTATTCCATCATGCAAGGCATTCCATAACGGACTGCTTGATGATCTTCATTCCTTCGATCAGTTCTTCTTCACTGATAACCAGCGGCGGCATCAGCTTGACAACGGAATTTTTGCGTCCTGCGCCTTCGATGATCAGTCCGTGTTCAAAGCACTTTTCGATAACCTTATCCGCAAAGCCGACTTCGGGAATGTTTTCAAACTCAATGCCCCAGATCATGCCGATGCCGCGCAGTTCCAGACGGGGATCCAGCGTCAGCACTTCGGAAGTGAGGTAGTTTTTGATGATCTCGCCCTTTGTCTTTGCCTGCTCCTCGACCTTATGCTCCAGCATATACTCAATGCCTGCCTTTGCAGCAACGAAAGCAAGCTGATTGCCGCGGAAAGTACCGTTATGCTCGCCGGGTGCCCATACATCTATTGCAGGGTTGATAAGCGTGATCGCAAACGGCAGACCGTAGCCGCCGATGGATTTTGACATGGTGACGATATCGGGCTGAATGCCTGCTCTCTCGAACGAGAAGAAGTCACCGCTTCTGCAGCAGCCGACCTGTACATCGTCCACGACCATCAAAATTTCATTCTTGGTGCAGAATTCACGAACCGCCTTGAGCCATTCTGCGTCAAACACACGGATGCCGCCCTCTGCCTGTATCGTTTCAAGGAATACTGCCGCAGGCTTCTCCACGCCGCTGTGATCGTCATCCAGCAAACGCTGCATATAGGCGATCGTGTCCAGCTCAGGGAACATATACGGTGCAGGAATGAATGTCACATTCTGCAGCGCAACGCCTGCGCCCTTACGGGAAGATTTGTCTGTTGTCAAAGACAGTGAACCGAGCGTCATGCCGTGGAATGCGCCCATGAAGGCAAAAACGTTCTGACGACCCGTATATTTTCTGGCGAGCTTCAAAGCCGCTTCGTTTGCGTTTGTACCTGTCGGACCCGGGAACTGGATCTTATAGTTCAGGTTTCTGGGCTTGAGTACCTTTTCTTCAAACGTTTCGATAAACTCACGCTTCGGAACGGTATACATATCCAGTGCGTGCATAATGCCGTCCGATGCTAAATACTCGATCAGCTTTTTCTGAATATCGGGGTTATTATGACCATAGTTGACAGCGCCTGCGCCGCAGAAAAAGTCAATATACTTTTTGCCGTCCTCATCAAAGAAATTTGCTCCCTTTGCTTTTGTAAACACTGTCGGAAAATGGCGGCAGTAGGAACGTACTTCGGATTCATAGTTTTCAAACACGCTGGTATTCATGCTTCATCTCTCCTTATCATTGTCGGGGATCTCTGATATCACATAAGACCCTCGGCAGGCTTTCTTCCGACCCTGATATTGATGAACTGACCCTTTGCTGCGCAGAGCAGAAGAACCAATCTTTCAGGGCGAAAGCGTCTGACAGATCATTGCTTTCTAACTTATATATAATACTATAAAAGCGCCGTTCTTTTCAAGTTAAATTTTTGACAAAAATTACTATACCAAAAAATCAGATAATGGATATAGTGATGATATCTCTTTTTCTGAAAAACAAACCCCTTCTTTCCCGTTTCGGAAAGAAGGGGCAGACAGCCGCAAAAGGCTCAGGATCGCTGTCCGATCGCATCACTGCTGTTACGGTCTGTTATTTTTCGTCTGCTGATCCAAGGCACTTGACCATGACAGCCTTCTGTGCGTGGAGTCTGTTTTCAGCTTCCTCGAAGATCTCGTCTGCATGCGCTTCAAACACTTCTTCGGTGATCTCTTCGCCTCTGTGAGCAGGCAGACAATGCTGTATCATTGCGTCAGGCTTTGCCAGCGCCATCAGTTCTGCGTTGACCTGATAACCGTCAAATGCCTTCTTTCTCTTTTCGGCTTCGCCTTCCTGACCCATTGACGCCCATACGTCTGTGATCACCACATCCGCATCCGCAACAGCCTCTTTCGGTGTGCGGAACATACTGAACTTATCGCCGTATTCCTTAGCAAACGCCAGCACATCCTCATGCGGTTCGTAGCCTTCGGGACAAGCAACGGAAATGGACATTCCTGTTTTGAGTGCGCCGACGATGAGAGAATTCATCATGTTGTTGCCGTCGCCGATGAAGCACATTTTCAGACCGTCTAACTTGCCTTTGAACTCACGGATGGTCATCAGGTCAGCAAGGATCTGACACGGGTGACAGAAATCCGTCAGACCGTTGATGATCGGAATGCTGCCATACTCTGCCA
>ONYV01000261.1 GCA_900322105.1 uncultured Eubacteriales bacterium
AGTATGAAAGACCGATGATCGGGGAGATCAGGGAAAAGGGAGAGAAGATTCGGGAGGCGTTTGTCAATGCCGAGCGCTTTGAAGAGTGTGATCGGGCGCTGATGGAATGGGATCGGATGATAGCTCATGTCGATACGATGATGAGCCTTGCTTATGTCAGAAATTCTATCAATACTGCCGATCCGTTCTATGAAGCAGAGGTGGAGTATATTGACGAGATATCGCCGCTGTTTACCGATATTCAGCAGAGCTTTGCAAAGCTGCTGACAGAAAGCGCTTTTCGGCAGGAATTAGCCGCAAAATACGGCGAACTGATGTTTTTGAATAATGAAATCTTCCTGAAAGCGTATTCTGATAAGATCATCCCTGAAATGCAGGAATGCAATAAGCTCGAAACAGCCTATCAAAAGCTGCTTGCATCGGCGCAGATCGAATTTGAGGGAGAAACGCTGACCTTATCTCAGCTCATGCCGTATAAAAAAACATCGGACGATGCAAAACGGCGTGCGGCGTGGGCGGCGGAAGCGGCATTTTACAGCAGTGTCGGAGATCAGCTGGATGATATCTACGATCAATTGGTGACGCTGCGAACGAAAATGGCAAAGAAGATCGGCTATGAAAATTTTGTGCCGCTGGGATATCTGCAAATGAACCGCAACTGCTATTCGCCCAAGGAGATCGGCGCTTTCCGAAAAGCAGTTGTAAAATATATCGTGCCTGTTGCGGATGAACTCTACCGTGCGCAGGCAAAACGGACAGGGCTTTCTTATCCGCTGACCTTTGCGGACGCTGCATTGCAGTTTCGTGACGGCAATCCCAAACCGCAGGGAACGCCTGAAGAAATTTTATCGGTCGGAAAAGATCTGTATCATTCCCTATCCAAAGAAAGCGGAGAGTTTATTGACCTGATGCTCAAAGATGAACTGATGGACGTACTCAGCACCAAGGGAAAGGCAAGCGGCGGTTACTGTACGCAGTTACAGGACTATAATGTACCGTTTATCTTTGCAAATTTCAACGGTACGGCGGATGATGTCGAAGTCATTACCCATGAGGCAGGTCATGCGTTTGCGTTTTATTGTGCAAGGGATATTGTCCCGATGGATAACCAAAGCCCGACGCTGGAAGCGTGTGAGATACATTCCATGACGATGGAGTTTTTCGGATGGAGAAAAAGCGATGCGTTCTTTGGCAAGGATGCCGAAAAGTTCCGTTACAGTCATTTGTTCGGAGCGATCACCTTTATTCCCTACGGAGCGATGGTCGATCATTTTCAGCATATCGTATATGAAAAGCCGGATATGAGCAAGGAACAGCGGCATGAAGTGTGGAGAGAGCTGATGAAGGTGTATATGCCGTGGATGAAGCTGGACGGCACACCGTTTTACGGTGAAGGCAAGGGCTGGCAGCGGCAGATCCATATCTATGAAAATCCGTTCTATTATATTGACTATTGCTTGGCGCAGACAGTGGCGCTGGAATTTTGGACGATCATGCAGGACAGTCACGAGGAAGCGTGGGAAAGGTATATGAAGCTCGTCAGAAAAGCAGGTACGCAGACCTTTGAGGAACTGGTGAAAACAGCAGGGCTTTCCTCTCCGTTTGAAGAAAAGACCCTGTGCAGGGTGGCAGAGGCGGCAAAAAATTGGCTGAACGAAAATGACAGGTGATGCGGTATGCAAAAGGATTTTGTCAAGTTTGAAAATGTTTATAAGCGTTACAAAATGGGAGAGGTGACGATCACGGCGGCAGACGGGGTGAGCTTTTCCATTGACGAGGGAGAGTTTGCGGTGGTCGTCGGGCTTTCGGGCGCAGGTAAGACCACGGTATTGAATATCCTCGGCGGCATTGATAATTGTGACGAAGGGAAGATCATGGTCGGAGGGAAAGATATCAGTCACCTCGGCAAACGTGACCTTGCCTCGTACAGACGGTATGATATCGGGTTTGTGTTTCAGTTTTACAATCTGGTGCCGAACCTGACCGCTAAGGAAAATGTGGAGCTTGCCACGCAGATCTGCCGTGATTCGCTGGACGCGGAATCGGTGTTGGAAAGCGTGGGACTTTCCGAGCGTATCAATAATTTCCCGTCACAGTTATCGGGCGGCGAACAGCAGAGAGTGTCGATTGCAAGGGCGCTTGCCAAAAAACCGAAGCTGCTGTTGTGTGATGAACCAACAGGCGCGCTTGACTATAATACAGGCAAGAGTATTCTGAAGCTCTTGCAGACAAAATGCAGGGAGGACGGCATGACGGTGGTGCTGATCACGCACAATTCAGCGATCACGCCGATGGCGAACCGTGTGATTCGGATGAAAAGCGGCAAGGTCGTCAGCAATGTGGTGAATCCGTCCCCGAAACCGATCGAGGAGATCGAATGGTAAGAATAAAACAGTGCGTCGGTTTTTGATTCGGATGTGAGCTGTCGGTTTTCAGTTTTCAGGAATGGTGTCTGACAGGCAAAAGAGGTGAACGGATTGAAGAAAAAAGGAACGGTAC
>ONYV01000072.1 GCA_900322105.1 uncultured Eubacteriales bacterium
TCTTTCCTTTCAGACCTGCGCTTTGCAGGCAGGTTATTTGCATTCAGACAGTACAGCTTCCATACCGTCTGACAGCTTGCCCTTATCGTTTATCACCGTTTTGAAGATAATCAAAAAAGTCTGTTTTCTTCCTGCGGTGTTTTTTGCGGCAGGTCTTTTCTTTCTTCTTAACAAATAGATGATACTTCTGTTCAAATGATAACCCATGACAGACGATATTGTCAAGGATTTCTTTATACGAAGTCAGATCCAGTAAGTTATATGCAAGGATCAGTTGAGAAACGGTCATATTCAGCACATCGTTGCAATACAGCATCATTTTGTCGGGCGTTTCCCGAGCGCTTTTGCGAAACGGATTGAACTGACCCTTTTTGATATCCTTTTCCAAGTCGTCAGCGGCATCCATCAGGTAGATCCACCGTCCTAACTGATAGCCAAAGCTGCCGAGCACCTGTTTTTGCATTGCATCTTCTGACAGACTCTGACACAGAAACGACAGCATTTCCGCTGTCGGGTGCGCCGACCTGTCAATGCCGCTGTCGCTGTCTTCCGCTTCTCTTTGACGCTCCATCATCAAGCGGCATTGATCTTCGATCTGCGGAAAGGCTTGTTTTGCTTTCCGAAAACTGCGTTTAAGAAACACATTCAGCAGACGGGCAAGGTTTCTTTTGAAAAAGCCGCTGTCCTGTACGGTATCCACTAATTTATAGTGCGTCATGATAACGGAAACAGCGCCTGCCATGCGAAAGCTCTCGCCGTCGCCGTCACAGAATTTACATTTTTTCAGCGGATTGACCGTACACCGTCCGTTATGCACTCCGTAGTCTTTTCCCAGATGCCTGCAAAGTCCGCAGTATACGCTCTTATACAGCTCATATTCCCTGATCTTCAGTTCATCCTTTTCGGGACGGATATACCCAAACAAACGCTCACCTCATACTCTTAAAATGTCGGGACTCTGTCCCAAACCCTGCCAAGGGGCTTCTCGCCCCTTGTAACCCTCGGCAGGGACGCAGTCCCTGCACCCGTCATAGAAAACTTGAAAACCACCGAGGTTCTGTTGTTTTGGATCGCTGTCACTCCGCTCTGATCTTCTATGCATTGTATGAAAAATCAGAAATTATCCCTTTGTCTGAGTGCCTACGAACGGTCTGAGGTATTGACCTGTATAGGAGATCGGATTTTCAGCAACCTCTTCGGGAGTACCTGTGGCGATGACCGTACCGCCGCCGTCGCCGCCTTCGGGTCCCAAGTCGATGATGTAGTCGGCAGTCTTGATGAGATCGAGGTTATGTTCGATCACCACGACCGTGTTGCCGCCGTCCGCAAACTTTTGCAGCACGTCGATCAGACGGTGTACATCGGCAATATGCAGACCTGTTGTCGGCTCGTCTAAAATATAGATCGTCTTTCCTGTGGATCGGTGCGAAAGCTCGGCAGCTAATTTGATGCGCTGCGCCTCTCCTCCCGAAAGCGTTGTGGAGGGCTGACCGATCTTGATATAGCCGAGTCCCACATCATACAGCGTTTTCAGCTTGTTATAGATACGGCTGTGATTCGCAAAGAACTCGCAGCCCTCTTCCACCGTCATTTCCAGCACGTCATAGATCGACTTGCCCTTATACTTCACTTCGAGTGTTTCACGGTTATATCGCTTGCCGCCGCATACCTCACACGGCACATATACATCAGGCAGAAAATGCATTTCGATCTTGATAATGCCGTCACCCTGACAGGCTTCACATCTGCCGCCCTTGACATTAAACGAAAACCGCCCCGAGCCAAATCCGTGCTTTTTCGCTTCGTTCGTCTGCGCAAACAACTCTCTGATATCCGTAAACACGCCTGTATAAGTTGCAGGATTGGAACGGGGCGTTCGTCCGATGGGCGACTGATTGATGTCGATGACTTTATCTAACTGATCGACACCCGTGATCTTTTTGCATTTCACAGGAAGCGGTCTTGCGCCGTTGAGGTCGGAGACTAACTGTTTATAGAGGATCTCATTGACAAGAGAGGATTTTCCCGAACCCGAAACACCCGTAACGCAGATAAATTTTCCCAGTGGGAACGACACGTCGATGTGTTTCAGATTGTTTTGATAAGCGCCGAAGACTTTCAGCACCTTACCGCTGCCTGCTCTTCTTTTCTGAGGGACAGGAATGGTGAGCTTACGGCTGAGATACTGCCCTGTCAGGGAACGGTCACAGGCTTTGATCGCTTCGATATCTCCTGCGCAGACCAGCTCTCCGCCGTGGATGCCTGCACCGGGACCGATGTCGATGATATGATCCGCCGCCTTCATGGTGTCCTCGTCATGCTCTACCACGATGACCGTATTGCCAAGATCACGCAGGTTTTTGAGGGTAGCAATTAGCTTGTCGTTGTCACGCTGATGCAGTCCGATACTCGGTTCATCCAGAATATACAGCACGCCCGACAGTGCCGAACCGATCTGTGTTGCAAGACGGATGCGCTGACTTTCGCCGCCTGAAAGCGTTCCTGCCGAACGTGACAAGGTAAGATACGAAAGTCCCACGCTGTTGAGAAAGCTCAGGCGGTTGTCGATCTCCTTTGTGATGGAGGCGGCGATCATCTGTTCTCTGTCGTTCAATCTCGAATTTTTGGAAAACTCCAGCGCTTCGGCAACGGACATATCGCAGTATTCGCTGATATTCAAGCCCCCGACCGTGACGGCAAGACTTTCGGGAGACAGCCTTCTGCCCTTGCAGGCATCACAGGGAACGGCTGACATATAGCTTTCGATCTCGGCTTTGATCCAACTGCTCTGCGTTTCACGGAAACGGCGCTCTAAATTGTTGATGATGCCCTCGAACTCTGTCTGATACGTTCCCGAACCATATTCATTTTTACGGTGTACGGTGATCTTCTCGCCCTTTGTGCCGTAAAGCAGGATATCCACGATCTCCTTTGGCAGCTCTTTAACAGGCGTATCGAGAGAAAAGTGATATTGTCTTGCAAGGGCTTCAAAATACATTGCGGCAATGGTGCTGCCTTCCATCGCCCAGCCGCTGCCCTTGATCGCACCCTGACGAACGGATTTTGTCGCATCGGGAATGATGCGGTTGATGTCGATCTGCATGAATACGCCCAGACCCGTGCATTTTTTACAAGCGCCGAAAGGATTGTTGAACGAGAACATTCTCGGACTCAGTTCATCAATGCTGACGCCGTGTTCGGGGCAGGCATAGTTTTGTGAAAACAGGATGTCTTCGCCGTCACTGACAGCGGCGATCACCAGACCGCCCGACAGCTTTGACGCTACTTCGATGGAATCCGCCAATCTTGAACGTATTTCGGGCTTGATGACCAGTCTGTCCACCACGATCTCGATATTATGCTTTTTGTTCTTTTCAGGCTTGATCTTTTCGGACAGATCATAGATGATGCCGTCCACTCTGACACGCACGAAACCGCTTTTGGACGCCGCTTCAAATTCCTTTTGATGTTCGCCTTTTTTTGCCCGAACAACAGGGGCTAACAATTGTATCTTCGTTCCTTCGGGCAGGCTTAGCACCCTGTCCGTGATCTGATCGACCGTCTGCTGGCGGATCTCTCTGCCGCAAACGGGACAATGCGGTATGCCGATGCGCGCATACATCAGACGAAGGTAGTCGTATATTTCCGTCACCGTTCCGACCGTGGAACGCGGGTTTTTCGAGGTGGTTTTCTGGTCAATGGAGATCGCAGGCGACAGACCGTCGATGCTGTCTACATCGGGCTTGTCCATCTGTCCTAAAAACATTCTGGCATAGGACGACAGCGACTCCACATATCTTCTCTGCCCTTCCGCATACAGCGTATCAAACGCCAGCGACGATTTTCCCGATCCCGAAAGACCCGTCACCACGACCAGCTCATCCCTCGGAATATCCACATCAATATTTTTCAGATTGTGTTCTCTTGCACCTCTGACTTTTATCTTCTTAAACGCCATGTTTCTTGGGGAAACCTTTTTTGAAAAAAGGTTGTCACCCATACCCCCTTCCTGAAAACCCGTTTTGTCGGAACAGAACTTAGAAACCCTATGGAACATCAACGTTTCCCGTCCGGTATTCCCGACTTCATCCTATAGAATAAGGAGTGCGCTGAGGCACTCCTTACTGTCGCTGTATCATTTATTCATCGTCTTTGGAAAGATCGACTTTTGCGTCTGCTGTGGTGTCCGCTTCATCGTCATTATCTTCCTCATCCGCCGCTTCGGGGATGGGCTTGCCTTCCATTGCCAGAATAAACTGTTCGCCTGTCATCTTTTCATGCTCAAACAAGAACTTTGCCACCGTATGAAGCTCTGAAATATGCTCACGGAGGATCTTCTCTGTTTTCTGATAACCGTCTGTGATATATTCTTTCACTTCTGCATCGATCTTAGCGGCAGTTTCTTCGGAATAGGTCTTGTTGTGACCAAACTCTTTTCCGAGGAAGACTTCACCGTCAGACGAACCGTAGGTGATGGGACCGAGCTTTTCGCTCATGCCGTATTTTGTAATCATCGAAAAGACAAGATTCGTTGCTCTTTCAATATCGTTGGATGCGCCTGTTGAGATATCTCCGAGAATGATCGCCTCTGCGACACGTCCGCCCAGCAGCACCACGATCTCTTCGAGCATTTCTTTTCTCGAACGGTAAGACTTATCCTCTGACGGCAAAGACATGGTAAAGCCGCCTGCCATTCCTCTGGGGATGATCGAGATCTGGTGAACGGGGTCTTGTGTTGTGCAGTAGAAAGTCGCAACGGCATGACCTGCTTCGTGATAGGCAGTCAGCTTCTTTTCCTTGTCAGACATGACTCTCGATTTCTTTTCCGTACCGACAACGACCTTGATGGTAGCTTCTTCGACTTCCTTCATGGTGATCGCCCTCTGGTCTTTTCTTGCGGCAAGCAGGGCTGCTTCGTTGAGGAGGTTCTCAAGGTCTGCGCCTGTGAATCCTGCGGTGGATTTTGCAATGGTCTTCAATTCCACATCCGGCGCCATCGGCTTGCCCTTTGCGTGAACTTTCAGGATCTCTTCACGACCCTTGATGTCGGGTCTGCCAACGATGACCTGTCTGTCAAAACGTCCCGGACGCATCAGCGCAGGGTCAAGGATATCCGGACGGTTGGTTGCAGCGATCATGATAACGCCTTCGTTTGCGCCGAAACCGTCCATTTCGACAAGCAGCTGGTTCAGTGTCTGTTCACGCTCGTCATGTCCGCCGCCGAGACCTGCGCCTCTCTGACGTCCCACAGCGTCGATCTCATCAATGAAGATGATACAGGGAGAGTTCTTCTTTGCCTGATCGAACAGATCTCTGACACGTGACGCACCAACGCCGACAAACATTTCTACGAAGTCCGAACCTGAGATAGAGAAAAACGGTACGCCTGCTTCACCGGCAACGGCTCTTGCCAAAAGGGTCTTACCTGTTCCGGGAGGTCCCACGAGCAGAACGCCCTTGGGGATCCTTGCGCCCAGTTCATTGTACTTTTTCGGATCCTTGAGAAACTCTACGATCTCTTTCAGTTCTTCCTTTTCCTCGTCAGCACCTGCCACATCCGCAAAGGTCGTTTTGCGTTTTTCATCCGTCATATTCTTGATCTTTGCCTTGCCAAAGCCCATCTGCTTGCCTGCATCTCCCAGACCGCCCGAAAAGCGTTTCATGAAAAAGACCCAGACACCGATCAGCAGTCCGATGAGGATCAGATTCGGCAGGAAGCTCAGCCACCACGTATTGTCGGAAGCCTGTTTCCAGTTATACTTCATCGGCGTTTCCTTGTGGGCGGCGTTATAATCGTCAACATAGCTTTCTACCGAGTCGATAAACAGCGTGATGCTGGCGACATAGGTCTTTACCTCTGATTTTCCTTTGTAGGGCGTATTGAGCTTGAGATTCAGCTCACCCGAACCGAAGTCAAGGGAGTATTCATCCACCTGCTGATTTTTGAAAAGGTAGATGATATCCGAGGTCGGGTATTCCTCTTTCGGCTGCATGGCGAAGATCAAAGCGATCGCAATGATCAGCAGGATCGGGATCCCCAGATAGACCAGAAGATTGCGGATTGTTTTCTTGTTTTCCAAGTGCTCTTCACTCCTTTTGTAATTGGTGCCTGAAACAGGCGATCTTGTTATCAGGAATAGATCTCAGATTTCAGAACGCCGACGTAGGGAAGGTTGCGGTAATGCTCGCTGTAGTCCAGACCATAGCCGACAATGAAGAGATCGTCGATGGTCTTTCCTGTGTAATCGGCGGCAACGGGCTGTTTTCTTCTGGCAGGCTTATCAAACAGCGTGCAGATCCTGACAGAAGCAGCGCCCATCTTCATCAGATGGTCTTTGATATAAGAAAGGGTATTGCCTGTATCAAGGATATCCTCCACCAGCAGGATATCTCTGCCAATCGGGTTGCAGGTGATGTCCTTTGTGATCTTCACCTTGCCCGAGGATACGGATCCGCTGCTGTAGCTTGACGCCGCCACAAAATCAAGCTGACAATCGTCGATCGTCAGCTTTCTCAGCAGGTCAGCCAAAAACATGATGCTTCCCTTGAGCACGCCGACAACGATCACGCTTTTGCCTGCATAGTCACGGTTGATCTGAGCAGCGATCTTGTCAACGGTATCATTGATCTCCTGTTCGCTCATAAGTTCTTCAAAAATATCCTGATGCAGCATTTTCATACATCCTTTCTGTTTTAACATTTGTTTGTCATTTCCACTTCTATCACAAGCACCTTTTCCGTGCTTTGCGTCACCATACATTCTTTGCAGGCTCCGATCTCTTCCGACCACAGCACACGGCTTTCATCCGCTAACACCAGAACGCTGTCACGTTTTTCCTGCGGCAGCTTTATTTCATTAAACACCTTTCTCAAAGGCTTCGTCACACCACGATACGGCAGTGTGATGCGGTCACCGCTTTTTTTCAGGCGGAACACGCTTGTTAATGGTATTGTACCATAATCGAGAGAATTAGCAAGCGAAAATTGATATTTTTTTAACTCATCGTGATATTCATCAATATTCATCACCCGA
>ONYV01000133.1 GCA_900322105.1 uncultured Eubacteriales bacterium
GTGCAGGAGGATGCCGGAGGGGACGGTGCCGACAATGACGGTTTCTGCGATGAGGACGGAGGTGTTGACGGTGGTGGAGACGGAGTTCAGGGGCATGAGGATGTTGACGTCTGCTGTTATGTTGACGGAGAGCTTGTGTACGGTCTGGTTGACGCCGCCTTCTTCAAAGGTGCTGACAAAATCGCTGACGACATTTCCTGACAGGGAAATATACAGCGGAAAATCGGGTCCGATGCCGCTGAGCAGCTCGCCGCCAAGAATGGTGCCGAGAGGGATGCTCACCTGATGGCTGCGGATGCCTGCAAGACTGCGCTGAATTTTCAGCGTGATCTCGTTTTTCAGACGGTTCGTTGTGACGGTGTCGGACCGGATGGCGGTTACTGCTTTGCTTTCGGAGAAAATGACAGTCTCAAGATCTTCGGCATGAACGCCCGATTCCGACAGCACTTCGCAGACGCTGCGGTTTATCAGCTCTGTCGTGATCGCCTGCGCCTGTACGGCGGCAACAGCGGATGTCAGCGGTTTGAGCCGCAGTTCAAAAAATGCGATCGTTACGGTCAGAAACAGTAGAAGTATTCCGATCGCTTTTGAGAAACGGCGGTGTTTCGTTCTGTGACTTCTGCGCATAAAATCACCCCTGTATCTATCATATACAGGGGATGAAAAATTGTTACGGTATGGTTTTAACCGCCCAGCTCGATCATTTTGTCAATGCAGCGGCGCGCCTTTTGAATGGTGTCTTCGCTGAGGATGATCTCTTCGCCGCCGCAGCCCTGACAGCAGTTCAGCACGTCGACAAGGGTCGTTGCTTTCATGTTTTCGCAGAGAAGACTTTTTGAGAGCGGATAGAAACGTTTTTCGGGACACATATATTGCAGATGTTCAACAATACTGTTTTCTGTGCCGATGATAAATTCCGTTTTGTCAGACTTCACAGCATAGTTCATGATGCCGCTGGTAGAGCCGATATAGTCAGCGCTTTCGGCAACCTCGGGAACACATTCGGGATGAACGAGCAGCAGCGCACGGGGGTGCAATGCCTTTGCTTCTTTGACATGGCGTACAGATACCGCCGCATGAACAGGACATCCGCCCTGCAGCAGTTTGATGTTTTTGTCGGGACATTGTTTTGCCACAAAAGCGCCAAGGTTGCAGTCGGGGATAAAGAGGATGTTTTTGCTGTCTAATTTGCTGACGATCTCAACGGCGGAGGAGGATGTCACGCAGACATCGCACACGGTCTTGAGCGCAGCAGTCGTATTGATATAGGCAACGACCGCATAGTCGGGGAACATTTCTTTGAGCTGCAAAATGTCGTCCTTTTCAAACTGCTCCGCCATAGGGCAGGCAGCGATGGGACTGGAAAGAATGACCTTTTTTTCGGGAGAAAGTATCTTGACGGTTTCCGCCATAAAGCGCACGCCGCACATTAAAACGGTGCTGCTTTCGGTCTTTGCCGCCATTTTGCTCAGCGCATAGGAATCTCCCGTGAAGTCTGCGATCTCTAAAATTTCCCTTGCCTGATAGCTGTGCGCTAAAATGCAGATATCTTTTTCTTTTTTCAACCGAAGTATCTCCGATTGCACTTCCTTAACTGTCATACTCATCAACCGTTCTTTCCTTTTGGTTTATTATCATTAAAATGTCAAGTATAAAATGAATTTTGTCAAGTTTGCTTGACATATTGAAAGGCATATGATAAAATAGTATCATTCAAAACAGCGTCATTCCATCTTGCGGAACACTGATTTCGGCGCGCCGCAGACGGGGCAGATCCACGAAGGCGGCAGTTCTTCAAAGGGAATGAGAGGATCGGCATAGCCAAATTTGCAGATTGTGCAGGTGTGCTTTTCGGGCTGTTCTTCCTCTTCGGGAATATAGGTCGGCGCATAGATCGGCGCTTTGCCCTTGATGACGTTTGTATAATACTCATACGTCATCGGCTTGCCCTTGACAGATTCGCTTCCTGCGATCGGTTCGGCAATAAAAATGGTGTGCGTCACGGTCTCTACCGAATGTACGACTCTGCACAGAAACCAGCAGCAGATATCTTCCTGAATGACAGGAGCGCCTTCCATGAGGATCTCATGGCGCACGTTCTGCAGCTTGTTGCCGTCACGCCCCGAAGTGAAGCCCAGCGCACCGATCACTGCGCCCGACGTGTTTTCGGACAGGACGCTGACGGTGAACATTCCGCTGTATTTGATACATTCGTTTGTAAAATTGCTGTGGTTAATGCTGACGGCGATCGTCATCGGATATGAGGATATCTGCATCACGGTATTGACGATACAGGCGTTTGCAGCGGCGGCACCCTTTGCTCCGACCGCATACATACCGTACGACAGTGACGTCAGGATCTTATCATACATACAGCAAATCCCCCTTTTTGTCATCTTGTCTTATATCATATCATATCTGTCGGCATTTGACAAGCAAAATTCGGGATCTTACAGCAGAAAAACGATGATTTCTATCTGTTTTTTGTTACGGATAGACAGCAAATCCCTGAAAACGAAGAAAATTCCTCTTTTTGGGGTGATTTTGTGCATAGAAAACCCACCGACAGGCTCTGCTTCCGGCAGAGGATATCGGCGGGAGGAAAATGGAACAATGATGCCGTTATGAAAGACTTCTGACGGTAAAATAGATCAGACCGTATACGATGGAAGCAGCGGCGCCGTAGACGATGACAGGACCTGCGATCACAAACATCTTTGCGCCAAGTCCCATGATCAGTCCTTCGCTTTTGAATTCGATGGCAGGGGATGCGATAGCGTTGGCAAAGCCTGTGATCGGCACCAGCGTTCCTGCGCCTGCGTGTCGGGCAAGGTTATCGTACAGGCTGAAAGCCGTCAGCAGCACCGAAAGAGCGATGAGGGTGATGCCGGTCGCACACCTTGCGTCTTTAAGCTCCATTCCTGCGGCATACAGATATAAGTCTGTCAGCGCCTGACCGCATACGCAGATTGCACCGCCAACGCCAAAGGCGCAGAGCGAGTTTTTCAGTATGCGGCTTTTCGGCATTGCCTGAGAGACCATGCGTGCATATTGTTTTTCGGTGAGGTTCATATCTGTCACACGTCCTTTCGTTTCCTTAGCATTTCCCGAAAAATGCATTTTATGCAAGGCGCTGAAATATATAGCTTACTGTCCGAAAGGACAGTTCCCGATCAAAGAAAAAAGGATGATGATTCTTGAAAGAGATCTATCTTGACAACAGCGCTACCACTAAGGTATGCGCAGAAGCAGCGGAAAAAGCGATACAGATGATGACGGAATGCTACGGAAACCCTTCGTCACTGCATTCCAAGGGCTTTGAAGCGCAAAAGGAAATGGAGCTGGCAAGGCAAAGGGCAGCAGAACTGCTTTCGGTCGAAAAGGATGAAATATACTTTACCTCCGGCGGCACGGAAAGCAACAATACCGCTCTGTTCGGCGCAGCAAAAGCGCTTTGCCGCAGAGGAAACAGGATCGTTACCACGGCGGTGGAGCATTCGTCCGTCATGGAAAGCGCTCAGCGTCTGGAAAAAGAAGGGTTCGAGGTGGTGTATCTTACCCCCGACAGCAGCGGACATATCTCAAAGGAAGCGCTCACTTCTGTCATCGACAAGCAAACGATCCTTGTCAGCATGATGGCAGTCAATAACGAAACGGGCGCAATACTGCCGATCGAAACGGTTCGCAGGATCATTGACAGAGCAGGGGCTCCTGCCTTGTTTCATGTTGACGGCGTGCAGGCGTTCGGAAAAATACCGCTGAAACTGAAAAAGCTGGGTGTTGATCTGTTCAGCGCCAGTTCTCATAAAATACACGGTCCCAAGGGCGCAGGTATTCTCTATGTGCGCAAAGGCGCAAGGATCCTGCCGCTGCATTACGGCGGCGAGCAGGAAAAGAAGCTCCGTCCCGGAACGGAAGCAATACCGCTGATCTGCGCAATGGGTGAAGCGATCGAAGCGCTGCCGCCGATGGACAGAGAGCTTGCGCAGATGAAAGAACTGAACGCTTACTGCCGTGAAAAGCTCGGCGTGATCCAAAGTGTGCGATTCAATTCGGGAGAAGACGCTTTGCCGTATATCCTGAATTTTTCGGTCGTTGGCATTCGTTCGGAAACGATGCTGCATTATCTTGCAGAGAGAAATATCTTTGTTTCGAGCGGTTCTGCCTGCGCTAAGGGCAAAAAAAGTCATGTGCTGTCGGCGCTGGGACTGGCGCCTGAAAGAATAGATTCCGCTGTCAGGGTCAGCTTTTCACGATATAATACCAAAGAAGATATCGACGAATTATGCAAAGAAGTTGCAAATGCAGATATTACACTTGCAAGAAGCCGCTAAAAGTGCTAAACTTCTCTTATGACCGTAAAAAGCAAGGAGGAATATTAAGTAATAGAATACATTGACAAAAGTGCAAAAATGTGTTAATAAAAATTCTGTATGAAGTTTAATACAACCATAGTGGTAGTAAATA
>ONYV01000139.1 GCA_900322105.1 uncultured Eubacteriales bacterium
TTGTCAAGCTCAAGGGTCTTGTTTGTGAGAGTATCTGTGCCGTCCCAGAAATCTTTGTAGACGAGCTTTGCAGTCGGGGTGTAAGTCTTGCCGTCATAAGTGATGGTCGGGAGCTGTGCAGACTCTACTTCGCTGTACGCTGTGCCTTCGCCGTCAAGGTCGATCATGGCGGTCAGACCATCAACGTTCTTTGCTCTGATCTCATAGTCTTTGTAGAGGTAGTAAGTAGCATCCAGATACTTAGCGCCGCTGTTGACGATGTAAGAGCCGATATCAGTGCGTACCTTGCCGTCCCAGTTGTCGTTTTCAGTGCCTCTGTCATGGTAAGCGGGCTTACCTACAAACTGGATCGGTCCGCCGTTGCCATATCTTTCGGCTGCCGCAGCATATGCGCCGTCTGTACCCTGATTGTCCTGGTTGATCTCGATTTTCTCGCCGTAATCATAAATGCCGTTGCCGTTTACGGTCAGTTCAGCAAGCGTTTCAAACACTTTGCCGACCTCTGTGTCGCACTTGATCTGCAGCCGATAGTCAGAACGTGTTTCCGTGTCGTGCTTATGGCTGAGAACAACTGTCGCGGCAGTTGCCTTTGTAATTTCGTATGCATAATAATCGGGATGTGGAGAACCTGCTTCGTTCGGCTCATATTCTGCTGCTTTTGCGCCGCTGAAGGAAAGTGCTGCGGTGGATGCAACAGTGTAGCCGGGCATGATCAGCAGCTTGCCGTCAACAGGCTGAACTTCATTTTCGTTTTCGTCAAACACCTTAACTTTGATCGTATTGTTAAGACCTGAAGCATCGAGCTGGCTGAGGATCTTGAAAGTCTTTGTGGTCTTGCCGACGTAATCGCCAATACCTGTCACTGTAACAGTAGCTTTACCGGTTGCGATATTGTTACTATACGCAACAGTATAGTCGGTGTCTTCTGTAAGTGTGTCGTTGCCTTTTTTAACAGTAACTGTCGGCTTTATTTCTTCGCCTGTGTAGAGTTGGTCATCTACTGTAATTGTGAGATTGGAAACATCGCCCTTTACTCTTCTCAGAGTGCCTGCTTCGCCCTTCACTACTGCATACTCGCCTGTGCCTGAAACCATCTCACCGTCTTCGTTAAACCAGCCTTGTGCAAAGCGATCAGTCGCTTCATTCGGGATAAATGCTCTTGTAGTTAAATCATAAGCACTTGTAAAAGTAATCTGTTTCAGGCTTGAGTTACGATCGAAACCTAATTTATACGGTATAAAATTATTTGCCGAAACCGAACCCGGAAGCCTGATAGACTCCAGAGCTACATCGTAGACAAACATACCATAGATACTATTATCACTTAGATTTGCTTTTCCAAAATTCCAACTGCCTATATCAAGTGTCTTGAGAGAATCCATATTACTGAAAAGTTGAGTAAATTTAGTAACATTGCTCGTATTCCATGTGCTGACATTTAGTGTTTCAAGTGCTTTACAAGTGTTAAAAAGATAATCCATATTTGTAACAGACGAAGTATTCCAACCGCTTACATCAATTGATTTAAGTTTAAAGCAGCTTTGGAACAATTCTTTCATAGTTGTTACATTAGATGTATCCCATGTGCTGACATTGATAGTTTCGACATTCACACAATTTTCAAAGACACCCAGCATATTGGTAACGTTGCTTGTGTCAAGCTTGGAAAGGTCTATGCTGGTAACATTATCCAGCCCATAGAATACATATTCAAGAGAAGTACCTGCTTTTGCACCGGAGAGAGCTACAATCTTTTTAATATCATTCCGTCTGCTATAAAACGGTGAATCATTAATAGCAGGGATAGAATTCGGCAGCTGTCCGAAGAGCTCCAGTGTGCCGCCTTTTGTCAAGCCCCAGTATGTGCCTTCATGAATATAACCTTCCTTAACTGTAACTGCATCGCCCGAAATGCTGTCGATCGTATAGGTGTAGGTGTTATTATCAACACTTCCTGTTACCTCTGCGCTTGTAAACTTTAGTGGGATACTTGACGTTACTTTTCCGCCCTCAATAATTGTGCCTTTACCATTTGTGATCGGAATATTCTCATTATTGCGTCCGGTCAGAGTAATGGTTGCGTCTCCTAAGCCTGAGAAATCAACATCAGCCGACTTTGCGGTACGTTTTGTATAAATAGCTGCTGCGGAGACAGCATCTGCGGCTGACAGCGGAACCGTGCATGCTTCATCAGAAAAGATTGAATAACCGTCATCAACAACGACCTGATCTGCGTTCAGAGAATCAAACGGTGCTTTGCCGCCTGTATTTTTTATCGAACCGCCGCTGAAATGGATCTTTGACTTGTTGGTGTAATCATACAGCTCTGCATTGCAAATCTCAAGAGTACCGGAATAAAGGTACATATTACAGTCTGTGATCCAACTGATACGACTGGAGTTGATACTGTTGTCACCGTAAAATTCAAGAGTAACACCTGTTGTGGTAGAATTTACGTAAATTCCGCTTGTCGAACGAACTCCACTACCCGAACCCAGATAAGCGATCGTCGAATCAGTCATCTTGAAAGTAACATTAGAATTGGTTATATCGACCATCCAATGACCGCCCGCATTGCCCGGTTGACTAATCGTCATATGATCTACCGTTACGTCGGAATTGACTACTAAGACCGAATGACGGGGGTCATCGGTGGAGGACGAGGTAAGCGTACCGTTTTTCAGCGTAGTAGGCGCTGCAACAGTCAAATTATACTTTGTTTTTCTATCGCCGCCAAAGGTAATGGTTTTGCCGTCAAAATCAATATTACACGCTTTGCTGATCGTCACTTGCTGATTAAGTGTAATATTCGACGATAACTTAATGTCTCCGCCGTTTGCAATTGCCGTCAAGAAGCTGTTGGCATCCGAAACGGTAGTAACCGCATTTGCCACGATACTTGTCGGAACGATATGTACCGCTTGCGGCACATACGCAGAAGTTCCGAGCAGCAGTGCCGCAAAGAGTACCGCTGTTGTGCGAGTAAACGCACGTTTGAATTTGCTTTCCATTGGTGTATCACCTTTCCTTTTGTAAAAAATTTTCGTTGTGTTGCTGCCGCAGATCCCTGCGGCGGAAAAGAGAACTGTTCTCCGAAGGGGTAAGAATTTCGCAAAGCGCACCTTGCCGCGCAAGATGCATGATATCATGCAGGTTTTCACCAAGAGCGCTGATAGAAATTGATATAGACCAACAACGGTATCCTATCAGATACGATCGTCTATTTATTCTATTTTATCTCAAATTGACCGCAATGTCAACGAATCTTCATTAAAAATACCAAAGGCTGACTGCACGAAAAGAACAGTTTTTTTTATTAAATATGCACAATATTTTCATTCACTTTTTGAAATGTATATCTTTCAGCACAAAAAGTGGGAAAGTTTTTTTTATTATAATTTCCCGATTGAAAATACAAATAAAAAATGTGACCCTTATCACATGATCCTTGCAGAACCGCTGCGGCGCGCTGCGTCCATGACTGCCTGCGCCACTGTCTGACCGATACGTTTATCAAACGCAAACGGCAGGATATACTCCTCATTCAGTTCACTGTCATCCACCAGCGAAGCGATCGCTTTAGAAGCGGCGATCTTCATTTCCTCGTTGATCTCCTTTGCGCGGCAGTCCAGCGCACCTCTGAAAATACCGGGGAAGCAAAGCACGTTGTTGATCTGGTTCGGGAAATCCGAACGGCCTGTGCCGATGATCCTTGCGCCTGCTTTTTTGGCAAGGTCGGGCATGATCTCGGGCGTCGGGTTCGACATTGCCAGCACGATAGCATCTTTGTTCATTGAAGCGACCATTTCTTCACTGACGATATGCGGCGCAGAAACACCGATAAACACATCGCTGCCCTTCATCGCATCCGCCAGCACGCCTGTGAGGTGTTCACGATTTGTGACAGCCGCCATCGCCGCCTTTTCGCTGTTGAGTCTTGCATCTCCTTCGCAAATAATGCCGACGCTGTCGCAAAGAATCAGGTTCTTCACGCCCATATTCATAATATGCTTTGCAATCGCAATGCCTGCCGATCCTGCGCCGTTGATCACGACCTTGATCTCTGACATTTCTTTTTTCACGATCCGAAGCGCATTGATGAGCGCTGCCGCCACAACGACCGCTGTTCCGTGCTGATCGTCATGGAATACGGGAATATCGCAAAGTTCTTTGAGTCTGCGTTCAATCTCAAAGCATCTTGGCGCAGCGATATCTTCCAGGTTGATGCCGCCAAAGCTGCCGGAGATCAGATAAACAGTCCTGACGATCTCTTCCACGTCCTTAGAGCG
>ONYV01000140.1 GCA_900322105.1 uncultured Eubacteriales bacterium
AGCCTTTCCGGCGGATCACCCGTGAATTGGGTTCGCCGGTCAGCATTACGGAGTTTATCAACGGGCTGGATGTGGTCCATAACACGCCCAATCTGCCGCAGCGGATCGCTTTTGATCCATCGGAGCGTCCGTTGGTTTTTCAGCTGTTCGATGATGACCCGGAACGGCTCATCAATGCCGCCCTGATTCTGGAAGAGCAATGCCATCCTGATATTTTCGATGTGAACATGGGTTGTTCAGCTCGTCAGGTATCAAACCGGGGAGCAGGCGCCGGGTTGCTTCGTCACCCGGAAAAGATCAGGCAAATTGTCAGCGGGCTGACAGAACGCTTGTCGATCTCTTTTTCAACAACGCTGTAACGCACGATAGGACCTGCGATGAGCTGCGGGAACAGCGAGAGATAGAGCAGAAACTTGCGGAAAGACTTCTGCGGCGTGACGGTATCCCAATAGCAGTCGATGATATAGGAAACTGCCTGGAAGGTAAAGAAGCTGATGCCGATGGGCAGGGATATCTGCGGAACGGGTATGCCTGCATGGAACAGGCCGTTGAAATTCTCGACCAGAAAGCCGAGATATTTGAAGATGACTAAAAAGCCGATGTTGACGGCGATGGTAACACCGAGCATTATCTTGCCCTTTTTGGTATCCCTGTTCTGCCCGATACGCAGTCCCATAAACCAGTTCATGGCGGCGCTGAACAGCAGCAGCAGTACATACAGAGGTTCGCCCCATGCGTAAAAAACGAGCGAGAAGATGATCAATACTAAATTCTTCGTCTTGAGCTTTTTCGCGATAAAATAGCAGATCAGGCACAGCGGAAGAAAGCAGTATAGAAAAAACAAATCTGCGAAAACCATTTATCCTTCTCCTTTTCTCATCATGATCTTTATAATACAACTCTTTTATTGTACTCCTTCAAAAATTGAATAGCAAGAAAAAAGCCGCATAAAAAAAGTTACATTTTTGTAAAAGCTGCCTGTGGGGGTGTTTTTTGCCCCATACAGTTCTTATGCTTCGTGGATATAGTCAAGAATACGTTCTGCCAAAACGCTCCTTGAATACTTTTCGGAAATGATGTCATAATATTCCTGCAGCTTTTCAACAGGGATCTCAGGCAGAGAGAGGATCTTCTGCGTCAGGTCTTCATAGGAACGGATGTAGGCTTCGGGGATCTTTTCCATGACTTCCTTCGAGCCTTGGTTTTCCATGCAGTACACCATTTTACCGTTCATGATGCCTTCGATATAGGGCATTCCGAAAGAATGGTTCAAAGAGAAGTCGACCACAGCATCGTGCTTTCTGATCTCTCCCGGACCGTTTGCGGTGCTGCCCTTGTAGTTGATGTAGTCTGTCAGCTCCTCATCCACCAGCCTGTCAAGGAAAGTTTCGACATAATCGCCTGTACCGTAAACGTCAATAACGATGTTTCTGATGTCATGATCTCTCAGATAGCAGCCGTAACCGATGAGATTGTCAATATCCGTCTGACGGTCGGCGCTGACTCTCAGCAGATAGATGCCTCTGTACACGTCCTTTTCCTCCACAGGGAGGATGTCCTCTTTCCTGACGGAACGTGAAGATTCCAGACAGTTGCCGAGGACGATGTGGCGTTTGTAGTTTTTGAAGCCGAAGTCTTCAATGAACTTCTGACGGTTCGTTTCCGTTACGAATACCGCCTTGTCGATGTCGCACTTGTTAAGCGCAGGCAGGATATTCGGGAACACGCTGTCAAAGATCTCCACAGGACAGTGGAAGAAATAGATCTTGTTTTTCAGGTAGTCCGACTGTGCGTCGTTCAGGAATAGGTGGAGCGATTCTCTGGTAGAGATGACCGTTTCGCTGTTGGTGGTGTTGAGCCACTCTGTCAGCTTAAAGCCTGCATAGGGCTTGAGGTTGACGATATCCTTGTCATAGATAAGGTAGGAAAACAGCTTTTTGCGGCGGTAAAAATGCCGCTTATAGAGATTCACAGGACTTTTGCGGTTGGCATCATACAGCGGCTTGAGGTTGAGCGCATAGGGCATCATCTTCGGTTTCTGGTTCTTTTTCAGTGACAGAAGCTGTACCATATAGCCTTTTTCGAGCAGTCCTTCCGCAAGGGAACGTGTCGCAAAGACCGTGCCGCCGATACCGTAGAAATTGTAGCCGATGAAAGTGATCTTATGGTGCTGGATCCTGGCAAAGTCCTCATACATTTTTTCGATATGACCGCCTGCGGCGATATAGTCATAGTCGATATGTTCGGGCATTCTTGAGCGGAAGAAAGGATTCACGCTGTAGTTTTCATGAACGATCGCATCTACTAAATCTTTCGCCCGTTTGATATTGTATTGGTCAAGTTCTTCGGTAGTGCAGTAAAGCTTTCTTTTTTTGAGGTACTCGTCCATATCGGGCTGGAAGAGAATGACAGGCTTTTCCATCAGTGTCACATCAAATCCCACAGAGGAATAGTCGGTGATCATAACGTCACAAGCCGTCAGTTCCTGCATCACGTCTACTTTGTTGGCGTGTTCAAAGATAATGTGTTCGGTGGTGCTGTCGCCCTTGAGCGCCTGAATTTTTTCCTCGTCAAAGAACTGGTGCAGACACAGCACAAGATCCGTTCCCGTGCGGTCAAGGTATGAGATCAGCTCAGGGTCGGTAATGACTCTTTGCAGTTTCTTGAGCAGTACCCGTGTCTGCAAATTGTTGCCTAAGTACTCTCTCCACGTCATGAACCACAAAATGCGCTTATGGTCGCTTTTGTACTCCCGACACCTCTTGACCATTTCCATATATCTCGGCTGATACTCACAGTAGTACATCTGATAGTCCTTGAAGTCGTTGATCTCCATAAAGGTTTCCTTGACTAATTTATTGTAGTACACAAACCGAAAGAAATTATTATTGTAGGATTTTCCGTTGTAGCCGATCACCTTCATGGAAAGCGTGCCGTGCTGCAGATAAATGACAGGCTTCTCCGTTGAGAGATCGAGCTTTCTGCCCATGATCTTTTCCGGACGCACATCACGGTAGCTTTGCGCCACTAAAAACATATCCGCCTTCACATACAGTTTCAAATGTTCGGGCGTATCTCTCCACACCACAAACTGTCTGCATTTTTCAGGCAGCGAACGATACAGCGCCAGATTATTGTCATTCTTTTCCAGCACTAAATACTTCTCAATATCGTCCTCATGCTCCACCGACACTCTCCAAAAATAGTACGCATTATTGGTTGCCGATCGGCTCAGATTCTCTCCGATCAGCCATACAAATCTACCCATTTCTAACGACTTCCTTTCCATAAGAAATTTTGCTCTCTGCGGAGAGCGAGCAGGGACTCTGTCCCTGCACCCTGCAAACTTTTGAAAAAGTTTGATTAAATCTTTTGCCTTGTCGGACTTGTCAGTTATTCTTTATACATTATTATAATATACCTTGCATATATGCTGTTTGTCATGATCTGTGCGGTATGCTGTACACTTGAAAACTTGTGATGATATCTGTCAGGGCATTATTTCTCAAATGCGGATCTTTGCGGCAGGATCATCTCAAAGCATTCATTGACTTGTTGTTTTGTCTTGTCAAAATCAGGTGTACGCGGCGTATCGTTCACGCAGATCATCCTGTATCGCTGTGTACGGATGGCTGTGCAAAGCTCTTCCAGATTCTTTTCTTCTATGTGGAACACTTCACCGAACCTGTCGCTTCTCACTTCATAATTGCCCTTGCAGAACTGCCAGTACTTGAACAGCCACTGATTGACGTTGCTTTCCTCACGGAAACGGCAGCGGCAGGTCTTGTCCAGCACATCGGCGTACTTTTCCCAGACTTCCTCCAAGGTGCTTTTCAGGAAATCAGACGGCAGATGGTCGTAATGAAACCCCGGAAACCACTCCCACGGAAGGAGCAAAAAGGTTTTCAGACGCTTGCGAAAGCCAATCTTCCCCGAAAACCATTTTCGGCGGTCACGCTTCATGATCGCATTTTTCTGTCCCTTGAATTCCGTATTGATGATCTCCATCGCAGAACCGTTGAAATGTCCTGCGCTGTCGTGTCCGAAGTAAATGCAGTTCAAACCGAAAGTATCTTTTGGCTTGCCGTGAGAAAAGAAGTCTTCGGGCGTGACGGTATTTGTCAGGAACATATCATCGTTGAAATACACAAACTGTTCGGAAAGCTCAGGAATGCGGTGCATATTCAGCTCGATGGTGTGAGAATTGAAGGTCGGCAGGTATTCCTGCGGGATGTAGTCAAGGTGGCGGATGATCTTCAGCTTCGGGTGATCGGTATTCAGCCACTTCG
>ONYV01000290.1 GCA_900322105.1 uncultured Eubacteriales bacterium
CATAGAAAAACGTCCCGATGACATCTCTCCTGCAAAAGTATAGCTGCTGCCGCATACCATAAACGAAAAGTTTTCATTTAACAGCGGCAGCAAAAGATAATAACCGCTCAGACACCTGATCGTGAAATATCGCATCACAAGACTTTTATATTGGATAGAAGAGATCAGTGTCTTTTCGGGCGTTGTGAGAGCGATCAGCCGTTTATGCTGAAAAACGGTCTCTTCTGTCAGATAGACTGTCTGACCAAATTCATCCAGCACGTAAAAGGCGATCGATCCTGCTTCGGTGGTTTGCTTGATAAATCGTTTCATATCTCTTCACCTTCAACTGAATATCACTTACTTGATTTCTCACAAAAAGCTCCTGCATCAGAGTTTCCCCCCGCTCTCTGAAAAGGCATTTTCAGCGACTGACTGAGGGATATGGGCGATCTTAGCGATATCTTCGGTTGTCACGCACTCCCTGC
Source organism: uncultured Eubacteriales bacterium (assembly GCA_900322105.1). Lineage (GTDB taxonomy): Bacteria > Bacillota > Clostridia > Oscillospirales > Acutalibacteraceae > UBA1213. The sequence goes on from ONYV01000290.1 coordinate 468, forward strand.
CGCTGAGTTCATGCCCGAAGGCATACATCAAAAGCCACGCAGCAAAGCTGTCCGCCTCTTTTTCATAGCGGGAAAGGCAAAAGCTGGTATGGCATCCCAGCAGAACGCTGTTTGTACCGTCATGCAGCAGGATATGCCCCAGTTCATGAGCCGTCGTGAAGCGTTTATCTTCAAAGCTCAGTTCCTGATTCAGCACGATAAATGTTTTATGGTTCATCCGCACCGTAAAACCCTTGACGCATTCGGGAAGATCCTGCTCAAGTATCATCACGTTCAGTTTTTCACAGATCGTTTCGGGATCGGCACAACCGCAGCGTCTGATGATCTGTCGGACGGACTTTCTGATATCAGTCAAGCTCTCCGCCTCCTTTGTCAAAGCGGCGGTTTTTCCCTCTGACAGGGCCTGCAATGGCAGCAACGACCTTCAATGCATCAATGATCTTTCTGCGGTCATCCTGCGTCAGCGGCACACCGTCAAACATCAATCCTTCCTGCACGGCAAGTCTTCTGGTAAACTCATCAAACACCGCCGACACTTCCATACCGTCCGATGCGGCAGTATCATACTCTCCGATAAAATAATCACCCGAAACGCCAAAGATCCTGCACATACTTCCGAGGATATGACTGTCGGGTTCACGTCTGTCCTGTTCATACATTCCAACCGCCGACGGAGAGATCCCCAATGCCTTTGCCAAACTTTTCTGTGTCATGTCCGCTTTGATCCTCAGTTCCCTGATCTTTTTTCCGATCGTTTGCATATTGCTCAGCCCTTTTGTCGTAGTCAATGACGCTGATAAAAGCGATCGCTCTGCTTTCAAACATCAGTATCGTCATCTTTGACTGTATTATACCACACGTTTAGTGTAATTGCAAGAGGCAATATGCAGGTATTGCGACAATATCGAACATTTGTTCTATTTTTGGGTCATTAAGAACATTTGTTCGTTTTTCCTCTTGCGTTTCTCATAAATACTGCTATAATAATGGATAAAGAGCAATAAATCCACTCTTTTATTGGTGGGATGTATGTGTTTCTCACTCATGTCTTTATATCTATTACATACACGAATCGTGTAGAAACGGAGGTATCCATGTCATATTTCAAAAACTGGGCAAATGTCTATTACAGCGAAGCGTCTCTCATCCGTGAAAAGCTCGACCGTCTGAAAAGTGAAAGCAAGATGATCCGTTCAGAAGCAGAGCGTCTGGAAATCGGCAGACGTTTGAGGATCCTTTCGCAGATGTATTATGATATGATACATACTGCTGACGACTTATTCAACCGAAGGGAGGCTGATGTATGAGTAAAGCGCTTTGGCTGAACGATCAGCTTGAGGCTTTTGCGGCTTATCAGAGTTATGCCGCATCTCGTGAAGAAAAAAGGACGCGCCGCAAACAAATGGAAAAGATATTGAAGATCGCCATTCGGAATGATCTGACAAAACGTCAGCGCACCTGCATAGAACTGTATTATCACCAAAACATGAAAGTGTCTGATATCGCAGAACAGCTCAAGATCAGACCTACCACCGTCTATAAGCATCTGAAAATGGCTCGCAGAGTGCTGCAAAGAGCCGCCGAATATCTGTAAATTTCTTTTTGTGCATTTTCATCCTGTCACTTTATCAGACTTCCTCGGAAACTTTTGAAGCACCGTCTTGCTTGTCTCTTCTGCGTAATACGGCACTTCTCCGCTTCCCGAGAAAGTCTGTTATCATAATTAAAAAAATCATTCTGCATAAATCCTCCCCTTTGGTACATACTATTCTTATCC
>ONYV01000145.1 GCA_900322105.1 uncultured Eubacteriales bacterium
AACGGTCTTGGATGAGCCAACTGTCTGTTCTGCAATATCGCTGCTGTGAACGTTGATGCCCGGATAAAAGAGCCGGAAGTAGTTGCCGTTATATGACGTGTAGGCGTTTCCGGTCAGCAGATACAGAGATGATTCGCGGAAATGTATGTCTCTGAGCCAATCCTGTTCAAAGCCTGTTGCTATCAGATAATCCGCCAGTGTTCTGCCGGGATACATCGACTTGACATAGTTTGCGATATATTGGTTATCATCAAAAGACAGCGGGCTGCTGTTTTGCAGGTCGTTGAGGATTCTTTTTCCGCCTTCTATATCAATTGTTTCTGTGAAGCCGTATTCGTTGCCGTATCGATGGTTTTTTCCGTCCATGATGACGGATGCTTTCAGAGGAATATTGACAGTGCCGTTTTTGATAAAAACACGTCCGTTGAGCTCATTGAAGCTCTTCAGGTGAGAAGCAACGCTGTCAGGGTCAGCAGTGTCGAATACCTTTTGGTTCAGGTCGGAAAAAGTGGATTCTACAATGCTTTTCAGCGTTTTGATCTCATGATAATGGGCAAGCTCGTCGCCGCTGAGCTTTGCGATATCTTCTGCTGAGAAACCTGCTACACGATGAGCGGCTTCCAGACACTCTGCGATGATGCTGTAGGTATATACGCCAAGCTGCATCAGGCGGTCTACATAGGGTCTTGAAAACTCTTTTGCATCATTAGAAAATGCTGCGTAGGGGACATTGGACAGATAGATATAGTAAAAAATATCATGATCGCCTGTTGAGGAGAAGGTGGCGCTTGTTAAAGCATTGATAAAGTTCATGTAATTATTATAAAGGCTGCCTGCGCTGTTCCACTTGTCATTTCTGCCGATCAGCATAGCGATCTCAACGGATTTTTCCTGATCGCTGAGTGTTTTGTCACCATTGATGATCCTGATCTGACGGTCAGTTTCCATTAACGCGGTCATCAGTTCGTCAAAGCCTGCGCCTTTGGCTGCAATGACTGTCCGTGCAGTGATCTGCTGTTCGATCAGACGCGCCTGCTGTTCGATATCCTTTCTGACAGCTTCTTCGGATGCTGCAATACGGTTCTGTATGCCTTTGAGTTCCTCTTTTACCTGCTTGAATTCCTTGGAAACCTCTTTCCGAAAGTCGTTCAGGTCTTTGCTGATATCACTTAAACTTGGTCCTTTATCTATGCCAATAATAGATCCGAGCAGAGAATCGACCACGCCGGCGATCGCCTGACCACCGGGTACATACTGGCGGATGAGTCCCAGCCCACACTGATATTCAGCGTTTAACACAGCATCTGCGACAGGAAATTCTGAATGGAACTCTACGGCATTTGCACCTGTGACTGCTGTCATACCAACAGAAACAGCAGTGACAACGGATAAAGATAAAGCGATCAATTTTGTTTTCAAACAATTCTTACGCATAGTAATTGCCTCCTTGACTGGTTCTTGCAAAATACGCTTAACGAGTTAAATAATTAACTTGTTGTGTCTATAATATAGCACGGTCACTTTGATTTGTCAAGATATCTTTGGCAGATTTCTCAAAGTTTGAATGATCTGACAAAATTTTTAGGCTATTATTATCATATTGCACAATAAACCTTTTGCAGACGATGGTGCTATGATGTCTTTCAGAGAATATTTCCACCAAAAACGCCCCCGAAGCCTTTCGCTTTCGGGAGCGTTTCCAATATTATGTTAAAAATGAAGGATCGACATAGATTTGCGACCGTGCTAATGCTATTGCTGAACGGGTCAGAACTGACAGCTCAAACGAACTTAGAAATGCACGTTTTCGTGGGTGTCGGTGGTGCATTTCGCAAAAGCACCCCTGACAAATAAACTTAAAAATGCACGTTTTCGGGGGTGTCGGGGGTGCTTTTTCGCAAAAGCACCCCCGACGAACGGTAGAGGTTGAGAAGTTCGTAGAGGTCGTCGATCTCTTCGGAGATGCGTTTGCCGTTGTCGGTGTCTTTGACCATGATGCGGTGTTTCTGGGTCTCGATGTATTGGGAGGTGGATTCGATGTCGACGTTTTCTGTGAGGGCTTTTTCGATGCTTTCAAAGGGCTGGTGGGCTTTGATGCGCAGACCGTGGGAATTGTAGATCAGAGTGTAGCCTGCAATGCCTGTTTTGCGGTGGTAGTCTTTGCAGAAGCCGCCGTCGATCACAAGAAGCCTGCCGTTTGCTTTGATGGGCTGCTCGCCGCTGGATGCCAGTACGGGGGTGTGTCCGTTGACGATGTGAGAGGATTCTGAGTACAGATCAAATTCACGCAGGATCATGTTGCAGCATTTTTCCGTTTCGTAAAACGAATAATAGGGGTCGGACTGCTCGTGCCACGCTTCTTTGTCGTCTGTCAGATACCGCTCAAATGTCTTGATGTTTCTGCCGCAGAGGGGAGAACGCTTGCCGCACCATAAGTACCACAAAAAATCAAGCTCTTCGGGGTCTTTTTCCCGACTGTAATATACATGACGGACAACCTTGTCCGACAGATCAAGCAGCGCTTTCCCTTTGTAGATGCCGCTGAAGATCGGAACTCCGCAGAAATTGCCGGAATCGTCCAGCGGAATGCAGCCGTGATAGAGCAGGTTATCATTATAACACAAATACATACTGCCATTTTCCAATAGAAAACGGATGTGCTGCTGTAATCGGCTGCTGCCGATAAAGGCCGCTTTCAGATCGTTCAGTACCGTGCGCTCTTCCTGCGTCAGAACATAGGGACTGTCGGGCTTTAACGTCGGGAAATCGGCACTGTTCAGAGGATAGGTCTTTCCTTCTGATGTGAGTGTGCCTGCGGAAAGATCAAGCTGAGAAAGCAGCAGTCTGTCTTTCATTCCGTATTCGGGGTTTCGCAGGATCGTCTGACCTTCTGTTTTGAACTGGATGATCGAGATCGCACGCAGCGCCTTTTCCATTACACTGCCTTCCCGATATGTGTTTTCAGCAAAGACCGTCAATTCTCTCAGGCTGATGCCGTAACCGCTTTCAAGAATGCCTAACGTATCATATTTGATGCTGTTGCGCACAACGTTTGCGATACAGGCTTCGTTTCCTGCTGCCGCACCGATCCACAGCATATCGTGATTGCCCCATTGGATGTCCAGTGAATGGTGCTGCATGAGAAGATCCAGTATCTTATCCGCTGCTTTGCCGCGATCAAAAATATCGCCTACAATGTGCAGGTGATCGACCGCTAAATGCTTGATGAGCCCTGCCAAAGCGTCAATGAAATCATCTGCGTCTATGCTGATGATGCTGTCGATGATCCGTTCGTGGTAGCGTATCTGGTTGTCGTCTTCGTCTTTCTGGGCGTGAAGCAGCTCATCAATAATATATGCATAGTCGGGCGGCATGGCTTTTCTGACCTTGGAGCGGGTATATTTGGACGAAAGCATTTTGGCAAGCCCTATCATGCGGTTGATTATCAGCTTGTGGCGTTCGGTGCTGATGACTCTTTCTTTGCGTATCTGACGGAGCTTTTCTCTGGGGTAATAGATGATCGTACAGATCTCGTCGATCTCACCCTCTGTCAGCGTATCGCCGTAGAGCATATCTGCTTTTTCACGGATCACACCTGCGCAGTTATTCAAAATGTGACAAAATGCTTCGTATTCGCCGTGGATGTCACTCATAAAATGCTCCGTGCCTTTGGGCAGGTTCAGGATCGCAGACAGGTTGATGATCTCCCGAGAAAGAGAACGCATGGTCGGGTATTTCTCTGAGAGCAGCTTGAGGTATTTTTTCTGTTGTGTCATGTGAATCGTCATCTCCTTTATAAATTGTATGTATCATTACTTTTCTTTCTATCTTGATTATTATCATATCAATATGAATTAGCAGTGAACGGCTCGTAAACTGATGATAAATTTGCACCTGAATCCGTGAAGTTCAAATTGTAAAATAAGGCTGAAAGGCTGATAAGCACTGCTTTCTAAGAGAAAATCCGGTACTCGAATCTGCACACGGTGGGTGCAGAAAACCAGATATGCAAAAATGCTTGAAATACCTGATTTCATGCGTTTTTTCAATATCTTCTAAATATTCAGTTTCACGGATTCAGGATTAAGGCAATACCGCACAAAGATAGTGCCGCAGATGCGCTGTCAGATTTTTCGTCAGATTGTACAGAAATTCCGAAGGCATACTGACGTATGTCGAGG
>ONYV01000148.1 GCA_900322105.1 uncultured Eubacteriales bacterium
AAACACAAGGTCACTGCTGAGAAGGACGGCGACGACTACATCATCAACGGCCGTAAGTGCTTCCTGACCAACTCCCACAACTGCGACTACTGCATCGTTACCGCTAAGACCGGCGTCAACGAAAAGGGCCGCAACATCCTGTCCGCTTTCATCGTTCCGATGGACAACGAAGGCATCAAGCCCGGCAGACTGGAGAACAAGTCCGGTATGAGAGGGTCCCTCACAGGCGACATGATCCTTTCCTTTGACGGTGTGAAAGCCGAAAATGCCGCAGAACTGACAGCCGCCGTCCTCAAGAAGAAGGCAGGCGACACCGTAAAGGTGGTTGTCTATCGTGACGGCGAAGAAGTCACTCTGACAGTCACACTCGATGAGCGTACATCATCCACCGCCCAGACGCCGAAAAACAGCAACGGCTTCCGCTCGGGCGATGACAACGATTACGGCGGCAACGGCTATGGCGGCAGAGGCTACAGCATTGAAGACTTCTTCAACGATTTCGGCTATTGATCCCTATTATCCGATTATTCCTTTATCTTTACGATTTCTCCTTTTAGAATAGATAAACCGTGTATGATGAAAAGTAGTCATACACGGTTTGTCTTTGTCGTAAAAAATCATATGCAGAATCCTGTTTCGTCCGAAAACAGTCAGCAAACTCACTCGTGCCGGTCTTATAACGAAAACTGTCCGCAATAGAAAAATATCTCGTATAGCTGTACTGAAACGGTGCAAGAGATGTGAAAAATAACTACGAATCTGCTGCTTGACTATGAAAGATGCCGCATTCACTGATCCGTCCTGAATGCGGTTTTTCTTGCGATATGATACACGAATGTTCATAAGGAACTGTCGGAAGCAATTTTTGTTTTATCTTACAGACGAACACTGTCATTTTGATCGCTGACGGTTCGTTCAATAAAAAAACTGCCGCAGCAAAGAACTGCTGCGGCAGTAAATGAAATGTATGAAAGAAAAATCAGCGTAACGGATATCACTCGATGACTCTGACCCAACCGAAACGGTCTTCGATTCTGCCCATCTGAATGCCTGTGAGGGTATCGTAGAGCTGCTTTGTAACAGGTCCCATAGCGTCCATGCCGCTGGGGAAGCAGATCTCCTTGCCGTGGTCGTAGATCTTGCCGACAGGGGAGATGACGGCTGCTGTGCCGCAGAGTCCGCATTCCGCAAAGTCTTTCACTTCGTCAAAGTAAACCTCACGCTCTTCCACTTCAAGACCGAGGTATTCTTTGGCAACGATCATCAGCGAACGTCTGGTGATAGACGGCAGGATGCTGTTGGATTTCGGCGTTACGACTTTGTTGTCCTTTGTGACAAAGAGGAAGTTTGCACCGCCTGTTTCTTCAACTTTGGTTCTGGTGGCTGCGTCAAGGTACATATTCTCGTCAAAGCCCTCTTTGTGAGCGGTAACGATGGCATGAAGGCTCATAGCATAGTTAAGTCCTGCTTTGATAAAGCCTGTGCCGTTCGGAGCGGCTCTGTCAAAATCGCTGACTTTGATGGTGATAGGCTTTGCGCCGCCTTTGAAGTAAGGACCGACAGGAGTAGCAAAGATCCTGAACTGGAACTCATTCGCAGGCTTTACACCGATCACGGGGTTGCTGCCGAACATAAAGGGACGCAGATAGAGCGTTGCGCCTGTGCCGTAGGGCGGAACATAGGCGATATTAGCGCGAACGACCTGTTCAACAGCGTCAATGAACTTATCTTCAGGGAAAACAGGCATTTCCATTCTCTTGGCAGAGGTTGCCATTCTGTCTGCGTTGAGGTCAGGACGGAACACAACGGTATGTCCCTGTTCGGTGGTATATGCTTTCAAGCCCTCGAATACAGACTGGGAATATTGCAGAACGCAGGCGCATTCGCTCATGGTGATCATGTCGTCATCAATGAGAGCGCCTTCATCCCATTTGCCGTCCTTGAAGTTAGATACATAGCGTTTGTCTGTTTTGATGTAGCCAAAGCTGAGGTTTGACCAATCAATGTTTTTCTTTTCCATTCGTAAGAACTCCCTTTCCAAATTTTTAACAAATCCATTATATCGCTAAACAGACCCGATGTCAATGAACAATGGATAATTTATCATGCATAATGAATATGAATAGACTTCCTCGGGAACCGGAGAAGTGCCGTATTACGCAGAAGAAACAAGTAAGACGGTGCTTCGGAAGTTTCCGAGGAAGCCTGATGTACTTTGCAAGATCATTTTTTAGTGCAATAAAGATACAGGTCTGTAAATGTAAGCCCAAAGCAGGCTTTTATAGCCTGCGACGGCGGTGCGAAGAGAGAATACCAATGATTCCCCAATTGGGAGCGCAGGCTCTGCGCCCGGTGATTCCCCACAGGGGGCAATCAAAAATCTTCCACTTCGTGAGGTTCGTCTTTGACAATGGCGGTGTCTGCTGATCTGTCAATCTCTTTCAGACGAAATGCAGTCAGGATGGTGAACAGCAGCCATGTGCAGAGAGCGGAGAGCTTTTGCATCCTTTTGGAGACGGGCTTTTTCATCATCTTGCGTACAAAGCCGAAAATGGCAAAGATAAACAGTATGCTGGAGATAATGAGGGAGATTTTTTTAGCAGTCCGGTTCATTTGTGATCTTCCTTTCGGTATAAAATAAATGAATCAACAGACTTCCTCGGGAACCGGAGAAGTGCCGTATTACGCAGAAGAGACAAGTAAGACGGTGCTTCGGAAGTTTCCGAGGAAGTCTGATGCGTCAGGCGATCAAAAAGCGATCTTTTCAGAAATGTAGTCTACCAATTTGTCAATGGCAACTCTTTCCTGCTGCATGGTGTCACGGTCACGGACGGTGACACAGCCGTCTTCAACGCTGTCGAAGTCATAGGTGATGCAGAAAGGCGTGCCAATCTCGTCCTGACGGCGGTAACGCTTGCCGATCGAGCCTGCATCGTCAAAGTCTGACATGAAGTGCTTTGAGAGCATGGTGTACACTTCGTCAGCCTTTTCGGAGAGCTTCTTGGAGAGCGGCAGAACGGTCGCTTTGATAGGCGCAAGAGCAGGATGCAGGTGCAGCACCACTCTGGTGTCTTTTTCATCGATCACTTCTTCGTCATAGGCTTCTACCATAATGGTCAGGAACAGACGTTCCACGCCGAGTGACGGTTCAATGACATAGGGAACATACTTTTCGTTGGTCTGCGGATCGAAGTATTCAAGGCTCTTGCCGCTGGTGTTGATGTGCTGCGTCAGGTCGTAGTCTGTTCTGTCCGCAACGCCCCAGAGTTCGCCCCAGCCGAAGGGGAAGAGATACTCAAAGTCGGTGGTTGCTTTGGAGTAGAAGCAAAGCTCTTCGGGGTCATGGTCACGCAGTCTGAGGTTTTCTTCTTTGATGCCGAGAGAATAGAGCCAGTCACGGCAGAAGCCTCTCCAGTATTCAAACCATTCAAGGTCGGTGCCGGGCTTGCAGAAAAATTCCAGTTCCATCTGTTCAAACTCACGCACACGGAAAATGAAGTTTCCGGGTGTGATCTCGTTACGGAAAGACTTACCGATCTGCGCCACGCCGAAAGGCACTTTTTTTCTGGTCGTTCTCTGGATATTGGCAAAGTTGACGAAAATACCCTGAGCGGTTTCGGGACGGAGATAGAGTTCGTTTTTGCTGTCTTCCGTTACGCCCTGAAAGGTCTTGAACATCAGGTTGAACTGGCGGATATCGGTAAAATTATGTTTGCCGCAGTTCGGGCAGGGGATCGCTTTTTCTTTGATGTAGTCGGTCATCTGTTCGTTTGACCAGCCTGCCACGTTTGTGCCGTCAAAATCCTCGATGAGGTTATCGGCGCGGTGACGTGTTTTACATTCTTTACAGTCCATCAGCGGATCGGAAAAGCCGCCGAGATGACCCGATGCCACCCATGTCTGCGGATTCATCAGGATCGCCGCATCCAGTCCGACATTATATTTGTTTTCCTGCACGAACTTTTTCAGCCACGCCGCTTTTATATTATTTTTGAGCGCCATGCCGAGCGGACCGTAATCCCATGTATTGGCAAGTCCGCCGTAGATCTCCGACCCCGGATACACG
>ONYV01000177.1 GCA_900322105.1 uncultured Eubacteriales bacterium
CGTTATAGCTTGCATTGAGCGTGTAAACGCCCTTTGCGAAGGTTGATGCGCCGGTGACGGTTATCTTGTTATTGTTGTAAGAGAACTGTTTCGGAACAACAGCCGGTGAAGATGCGCCGCCAAACTCCTGTTTATCCCCTTCAGCATAGTTATAGGTGATATTGAAGTTTGTAAGTGCAGCTTTTTCTTCCGGTGTCATTGCAGCCTCAGAACCGTCAGACATGATCTTGTAGATCGTGAGATCGGAAACATTAACGGTCATCTTGTCATCGACATCAGTGTCGCCGTCAACGCCTTTACCCTTCTGATGGTAATCTTCTATGCGGATACCCTTGACGGTGTAGTTTGTGCCGAGTTTGGTTCCGTTTGTGCCGTCACCGCGCTTGTAGAACTTGTTGATATTCTCGTCTACCTGCGTGAACTTGTCGTAGTAATCCATAGCCTTGGTGATCTTTCTGGCTGTAGTTGTTACGCCGTCAGTAAAGATGACCTTCTTGTACTTGCCGTCATCGCCCTTGGGTATGCGGAACATATAGACCGTATTTCCGCCGTTGTCGGTGTAGGTCGTGGGAACTTCCTTTGCACCTACAGTTGTAGAAGCCTTGCTGCCCGGCCATCGCCAGCGTTCGCCCATATTGAAGCCTAAACGCTCGGCATCCTCTCGGCGTAATGAAATAATTATCGTCCAGATGTTGCCCTCGTGCGCGTTCATTTCTTCTGCGACTTGCGACAAATTCACCTCCACTCCATCGTCAGTAAAAAGTCCGTGTGTTTCCGTTTTCTCCGCACGAGGACGGAGCGCAATGTATTTTGCGTAACCGTCACGCCCTGCGGCTTCATGAGAGTTATCCTCTAACGCCCGGTCGATAAACTCGGAAGCATTGGCAACAGTAGGGCTTTTGAGATAATCGCAATACTCGTGCATATTCTTACTGTCAGGGAAGTCCTTTAGTATTTTTCTTATGAGTTGCTGCTGACTTGTGGTTGCCGGAGCGTTCCTTTTTGAATCATCAATCTTCTCCACGCCCTCACGAGTAGCGATGTATTTCGCATAACCTCCGGGCTGTCTGCTTGTTTTACCTTGTTGTTTTCGGGGCTTCATGTACTTGAATTTTGTTATCAGCCTTGCCATTTTGTTATCCTTTCTGCCACTTCACAGCATCATCAAAGGAGAAATTCCCGTTGCGTTTCTTGACTTCCTTGACACATTCGCCGCGCAGCTTTTCCAAAGACAGCTCGTCAATGTCGTGCGTAGCGGCTATGATATCTCCCACACAATAACCTGTGTCGCCGGTGCGTGACCGCACTGGACTATTTCGCACTATAGTTTCTAATATGCGAAAGTGTTATGCCGCGGCGATAAATTATTGTATGTGATAGAATCGGAGCGCAAACAGGGGAGCGCAGGCTCTGCGCTTCCAGACGCTCGAACTTCCCTCTGTGAGCTGATCTCCGGCATACAATTCGTGTCCAGGTTCTATGCAGTAGGCTTCTTCGCCGTTTGCCGTTATCCTGCACAATTCTTCGCCTGCCGTACCAACGGTATGTCCGTTGTTGCTTGTGGTCTGCTGATAGCGGATAGGATTGCCGCCCGAATCAAAGCAGTAGTAAAATGCTATTGTCACCCTGTCGCCGATGGCGGCATCTGCTTGAACAACAAAAATACTGCTCAGAAGCGTCATGACGGCAAGCATCACCGCCGATACTTTCGTTATGCTCTTACCCATTTTTAGACCTCCGTTTCTTTTGTTTGTTCTCTTTTTCTGCCCACCGCACAGACAGCTTGATGAGTATTTCTCTCTGCTGACTGTCAGGAAGTGCATCAAGAAGCTTCATCAAGCTTTCGCTTGTTCTTTCTTCTGCCGGTTCTTCATTGCAGTCATCACACAGCTTCTCACGCCTGACAACAAGCGTCCCGTCCGGCTGTGCGGTAAAGGACAGAATATCGTTGTCGGTGTAACCGAGCGCCTGCCTGATCTCAAACGGTATGGTCACCCGTCCGCGCTTTCCGAGAATCTTTACAGGCTTATTCATTCTCATCAGACCTTTCCGCACAGTGTGAACAAGCATGGGCTTTGCCGTGTGGCGTGATGATGACCGTCTGATCTCCGATCATAAAATCAAGAGGAACAGTGACAGGAATGCCTGCCGCTTTCATGGAAATGAACAGGTCGTTTGCGGTATTCTGCTTGAAAATCTTCTTGATCTTTTTGGCTTTCTTGTTTTTCTTTGACATAGTTTTTTCCTTTCTGCATCGGCTAAAAGGTCAGCTGATGCGGCAGATTTCTTTCTCGTTCTGACATATCGTAATTTGCTATGAGTATTTCGGGGAACTCCCTGCCTGCTTCATATTTCTGCGCCATCGAATGAATACGGGTAAAGCTGTACTTATAAAAGTCCTTGTACAGTTCCTGCACTTCGGGACAATCATTGTACGACACAAGGCACTTGCCCTGAATGCTGCTGAGCACTCTCTGCAAACGCAAATGATCCTCCCATCCAAAGCCGCATTCGTACATATACTCACTGCTGACATAGGGCGGATCGTTGTAAAAGAATGCGCCCGGTCTGTCGTAGTGGTTGATGAGTACCTCAAAATCCTGGTTTTCGATGACGGTGTATGCCATGCGCCTGCTCAGTCTGTCGATGAGCGAAAACAGCGTCGCCACCGAAAACGGCTGACCGGCAAAGCTCTTGCCGCCGCTTGAATAGCTGTATCGGAGAAGTTTGAGGAACATGACTGCCCTTCTCAGATCATATTCCAGAACACTTTTTCTCTGTAACTCGGCTATTTCGTCAGCCTGAATTTCGTGGAGAATGATTTTCGTCAATTCCATTTCCTCGGACAAAAAACGGTCATTGAACTGTTCCTTCTTGAAAAAGTCCTTGATAACCGTGAAATCATCCCTTGCGTTCAGCGCCGGCGAGCCGCCGGAGCCGATTCGCGGTGCGTGATCGCACTAGACTTGATCGCGCTATAGTTGCGAATATGCGAAAATGTTGTGCCGCGGCGATAAATTATTGTATGCGATAGAATCGGAACGCGAAGTTGGGCGCGCAGGCTCTGCGCCCGCCTATCCCAGAAAACATATCAAAAAACCTGATCGGCATAGCTCATCCGACCGTTCGTGCTATTTGTTATCACCTTCCTCACATATTCATTTTCATACCACCGGAATCGCTAAGACCATCGGCGGTGTCCTGTTCTTCCTTTTCTTCTGCTGCCTGCTTCTCAGCTTCAAGTTCAGACTGCGACAGCTTGCGGAAGCTATCCTCTCCGACAATCACGCCAAGCGTTCTGCCATTGTCCCGGATTGGATGAATTGTTCCAATATCATCAACAAATGAAACTGTCGCTCTCGTTCCGGACGGAACAGGCGCATAGGCATCGTTCATACTGATCAGTTCGATTCTCGTACCGGGAGGGTATGTCTTTTTGATATCCTCTACCCTTGCTCTCTGAATATCAGTAAGCGTCAAATCCGCCTCGTCTTTGTCCCCGAATTCTGAAAGAGTATAATAAACTCCAAGTAAACATTCAGACTAAACGAGAAAACCCAAAAAGGTCGAGAAAACCCAAAAAGGTCTGAATAAGTCCAATGGAGTAAATCAGAGTAATTCAGACGGAGGTAAGACAAGTGGAAAAGACAGCAAGCAAAATAGCGACGGTAAAGAGGAATGTCCGACTGCAGGAATGGAACAGACAAATAGAAGAACAGAAATCAAGCGGCCTGAGTATTCAGGAGTGGTGTAAACAAAAAGGCATAAATCCAAAAACATATTACTACCATCTCCGCAAGGTAAGAGAAGAGTTTCTGAACTCAGGCAAAGCTGAAAATGCACAAGAAAAAAAGGAAACAGAAAGCGCAGTAGTTCCGATTTTGACCGCACCGTCAGGCAGAAATATCAGCATAGAGAAAAACGGACTGCATATAACCTTGCCTGAAAACATTTCAGCAGAGGTATTGATTGCGGTGGTGGACAAGCTATGCTGAACGATCTTCCTTGTGGAACACAGGTATATCTTGTCACAGGCTACACTGACCTTCGCAGATCAATAGACGGTC
>ONYV01000151.1 GCA_900322105.1 uncultured Eubacteriales bacterium
GGGGCATCCGCAGGAAGGACAGAGCTTTGGCATATGAAAAGGTGCAGAGCCTTCTTTGTGAGATGCAACCGCTACCACTTCGGGGATGATCTCGCCTGCTTTCCGCAGTATCACTTTGTCCCCGATGCGGATGTCTTTTTCTCTGATAAAATCTTCATTGTGCAGGGTTGCACGGCTGACGGTCGTACCTGCTAAGGTGATCGGCGCAAAGATCGCTGTTGGGGTCAGTACGCCTGTTCTGCCAACGTTGATCTCAACATCGAGCAGTTCGGTTTCTTTTTCTTCGGGCGGATATTTATACGCTTCTGCCCAGCGAGGAAATTTTGCGGTGCTGCCAAGCAGGGAACGCTGTGACAGATCATCTACCTTGATAACAGCGCCGTCGATCTGAAACGGAAGCGTACCGCGCTGAGCGCCGATGAGTTCGATCTTTTCGAGTACTTCTTCTATGGTCTCACAGCGATAATAAAACGGCAGGACAGAAAATCCCTGTTCTTTCAGAAAATCAAGGGATGCCTGATGACTGTTCAGCGTTATGCCTTCGATCTGCTGAATGTTGAAAACAAAGATATCGAGAGAACGTTCCTTTGTGATCTTGGCATCCTTCTGACGGAGCGAACCTGCGGCGGCGTTTCTGGGATTCTTAAACGTTTTTTCTTCCCTTTCTTCCTGTTGTGCCGTCAGCTTTTCAAAACTCTCGATCGACATATAAACTTCTCCGCGCACTTCAAGATAGGGAAGGGGAGTGTGTATTTTTTTCGGTAAAGAGCGGATGACCAAAAGATTGTCGGTGATATCCTCACCGATCTGTCCGTCGCCGCGTGTTGACCCACGGACAAACGTACCGCTGCGGTATTCCGCCGAAACAGACAGTCCGTCGATCTTCGGCTCTACGATATAGACAGGGGAAGGGATCTTTTCTCTGACCTTTCTGTCAAAGTCCCTGATCTCATCATGAGAGAATGAATCGTGCAGGCTTTCCATCGGTACGGTATGCGTTACGGGAGAAAATTTCTCCGCCGCCTCACCGCCGACACGCTGCGTCGGAGAATCGGGTGTTTTCAGTTCGGGATAGTCCTGTTCGATCTGTTCAAGCTCCCTGAGCAGCATATCATATTCATAATCGCTGATCTCGGGAGCGTCTTCATTGTAGTATCGGATGTTGTGATAGTTGATCTGATGCCGCAGTTCTTCCGCTCTCGCCTTTACTTCGTTAATGTCCATGTAGAGTACTCCTTTGTGATAGATTCAAAGCCAAGCGAATGCCGCCGGTGAAACAGTGCGGTATTGCCTGAAAATAGTGTTTGCCGATGTCGTTCGGTTCATGTGATGCAGACTTTTTGTCAGTTCATTCCAACGGTGTTTGCAAAGCCTACGATCAGCGGCATGGTGACGACAGAAAGCAGGGTTGATAGGGTAACAAGATTGACCGAGAGCTTTGCGTCATTGTCGAATTTTGCGGCGAACATCGTTGTAGCGGCAGCAACAGGCGCAGAAGCGGCGATCACGCAGGTGATAAGTACCGTACCTCGGATGCCGCAAAGCATCATGCCGCCAAACGCTAACAGCGGTATCACGATCAGTCGGAACAGCACACAGACAAAGCCTTTCCCGTCCTTGAAAGCGTCAAGGATCTTTGTCTGAGAGAGATAGTAACCGACGATCATCATCGGCAGAGGTGTGTTGAGATTCGCAAGGAAGGTGATCGGCTGACCGATGATATCGGGTACGGGACAGGATGTCAGGAAGACGATCAGACCGATGAGCATACCGATGATGCAGGGATTGAGAGCGATCTTTTTTACGGAAAGATCTTTTTTGTTGCCGCTGGAAAGCCATACGCCGAATGTCCACATCACGACGTTGAAGATCACGATATAGACAGCACCAAAGAAAACACCGTCCGAACCGAGGATGGCTTCCTGCATGGGGAGTGACATATAGCCGCAGTTTGAGAAGATCACGGCAAAGCGGTAAACACGGCTGCGTTCGGGCTGTTTGTGATGAAATACCAACATAGCGATCACGATCGAAACGATATGAATGGCAAGAGCTGCTCCTGCGGTAATGAGCAGCTTGCCGAGCATCGCATGGTCAAAGGGGCGAATAAAGTTTTTGATAATGACGCAGGGACATACGATATAGAGTACGATATCGGTAATGGATTTTGCGGTCTTGTCGTTCAAAATTTTAGTTTTACCGCAAAGATATCCGACAGCGATCAGGATAAACAGCTCCAATACCTGTGTTCCCACCGTGAGAAAGTTTTCTGCCATAAAATGTTTCACGTCCTTGTTGTTTGTACAAATACGATCCTGCCCGTTGAGGAAGCAGAGGGTATTTGAAATTCTGTTTACAGCGATACCGCACAAAGAGTGTGCCGCAGATGTGCCGTCAGTCTGTTTTTGTGCGGAAAGCTGATCTGTCCGAACAGGTGAAGAAGGGGTTACAGTCGTCTTTTGAAATCGTCATATCCAAACTGCTTGAGCAGTACAGGAGTGTTGTCCTCTTTCAGCAGATAGATCGAAGGCAGGGGCATTCCGTTGAAGGTGTTGTTTTTGACCATAGAATACATTGCCATATCGGTAAAGATGAGTTTGTCACCACGGCGCAGAGGAGCGTCAAAGGAATAGTCACCGATCACATCACCTGCTAAACACGTGGGACCACCCAGACGGTAGGTATAGGGAAGAGTGCCCGATGTTTCAGAGTTCAGGATCAACGGACGATAGGGCATTTCCAGCACATCGGGCATATGGGCGGCGGCGGAGGTGTCTACAATGGCGATATCCCGACCGTTTCTGATGACATCCAGCACCGAGCAGACAAGCCAGCCTGCATGAATGGCAACGGCTTCACCCGGTTCAAGGTAGATCTCCAATCCGTATTTTTCCTGCATAGAGCGGATACAATCGATCAGGATATCTGTGCGGTAATCGGGGAGTGTGATGTGGTGACCGCCGCCGAAATTGAGCCATTTCATTTTCGGAAGGAACTTGCCGAATTTATCTTCTACCGCCGAAAGGGTACGCTGCAGCGTTTCTGCGCCTTGTTCGCACATGGTGTGAAAATGCAGACCGCTGATCCCTTCCAGTTCATCTTCTTCAAAGTTTTCAAGTGTAATGCCCAGTCTTGAGCTTTCAAAGCAGGGGTTATAGATATCGGTGTCGATCTCGGAATATTCGGGATTGATCCTCAGACCAAAAGAAACCTCCGGATGCCGCATTGCTTTTTCACGGAAGTGTTTCCATTGCGAAAAGGAATTGAAAACGATATGATCGCAGATCCTGAGCAGTTCATCAAAGTCTTCGTCCTTATAGGCAGGTGAAAAAACGTGTACTTGTTTCTGCGGCATTTCTTCATGGGCAAGCATTGCTTCAAAGATGCCGCTTGCCGTTGTACCGCTGATATATTCAGCGATCAGCGGATAAACATGATAAGCAGAAAACGCCTTTTGCGCCAGCAGGATATGGCATCCTGTCTGCTGTTCGATCTTTTGCAGGATCGCAAGGTTATGTTTCAGCATTGCTTCATCGATCACATAGCAAGGTGTCGGCAGTTTCAGCAATTCTTTTTCTCTTTCACTCAACATTCCGCTCTCTCCTAACAAATATATTAACCACCCCCATCATACCACATCCCCCACCAAATTGCAAACGGCGGCGCAGAGCCCGCGCTCCCTTGTGGGGAATCATTGGTGTTCACTCTTCGCACCGCCGCCGCAAGCCATAAAGGCTTGCTTTGGGCTTACTCTCTTATGGCACGCAACTTCTTCATGCTATGAGCTTACAAAGCACATTCATTATGAATTGTGAAAAGCTTGCTTTGGGCTTACTTTCTTTCGGTATGGTACTATTTATCATGTGTTTACTTATCACATACAGATACTCTGAAAAAACACATGGTACTTTGTTAACCTTCTTTTTCTCCCATGTGAAGGGTTGTGAAGGGTTGATATATACCTTATAATATTTTTATATACCATATATTACCATTATTTTTTTATACGAAGTATAGTATAACCCTTCACAACCCTTCACA
>ONYV01000031.1 GCA_900322105.1 uncultured Eubacteriales bacterium
TTCTTTCTTTCAAGCAGTCGGAACATCCTGCCATTGTTTCACGTGAAACATTTTATGAAACAGCTTGATTCTTTCTTTCAAACAGTCAGGGTTATCCTGTAATTGTTTCACGTGAAACATTTTATGAAACAGTTTGATACTTCCTTTCAAACAGTCAGGGTCATCCTGCAATTGTTTCACGTGAAACATTTTTGAAGCGCTGCTGTATTTTTGAACCGTTTCTTACAGTAAATCAAAAACAACAGTTGAGTATGAGTGGATTTTATGCTATAATCAGGACAAAAATAAAACAGCAAATGAGGAATGAACATGATGGAAAAAACTATTGCTGCCATATCCACCGCTAACGGCATCGGCGGTATCGGTGTGATCCGTATCTCAGGGGAAAATGCGCTGAAGGTTGCCGAAAAAGTATTCCGTTCCGTCAATCAGAAAAAGCTCACGGAAATGAAAGGCTACACCGCCGCATACGGTAAGATCTATGACGGCGATGAGATGATCGACGAAGCGGTAGCGCTGGTATTTCGTGCGCCGCACAGCTACACGGGCGAGGACGTAGTAGAATTATCCTGTCACGGCGGATTGTATATCACCAAAAGAACACTGAGAGCCGTGCTGCAAAGCGGTGCTTCACCTGCCGAAGCAGGCGAATTTACAAAACGAGCATTTCTCAACGGAAAAATGGGACTGACGGAAGCAGAAGCCGTTATGGACATCATCTCTGCCAGAGGTTCACAGTCCGCAAAAGCCGCCCTTTCGTGCATGGAAGGAAAACTCCGCCAAAGGATCGATCAGGTACGTGACGCTCTGGTCAATACAGCCGCTCACCTCTCCGCATGGGCAGACTATCCCGAGGACGACATTCCCGAAGTAGACACTGCGCATCTATCCGATACTCTGAACCATTGCAAGTCCGAACTGCTCTCCCTTCTGAAAGATTATGATTCAGGCAAGATCATGCGTGAAGGTGTGGACACGGTCATCGCAGGCAGACCCAATGTCGGAAAATCAACGATCATGAACCTGCTGTCAGGCTGTGAGCGCTCGATCGTCACCAATATCCCCGGCACTACCAGAGATATCATCGAAGAAACCGTTATGTTAGGGGAAATACCGCTGCGGCTTTCCGATACGGCAGGGATCCGCTCAACGGATGATCCTGTGGAGAAGATCGGCGTACAGCGCGCAAAGGACAGGATCCGTAAAGCAGGGCTGGTCTTAGCGGTGTTTGATTCTTCCAGACCACTTTCCGAAGATGACAAAACACTGATCGGGCTGTTATCGGATGCGCCTGCCCTTGCGATCATCAATAAAACGGATCTCCCGACAGAACTGGATGTATCCTATGTCAGATCAAACGTCAGGCACGTTGTCATGCTCTCCGCCATTGACGGCAGCGGCGCAGAAGAACTGGAAAAGCAAGTTTCCGATATCATAGGCACCTCTCAATTAGACGCTTCTCAGGGCATTCTTGCGACAGAGCGTCAGAGAAGCGCCGCAGAAGAAGCGCTCCGCTCCGTCAGCGAAGCACTCGAAGCCATTCGGCTCGGGATCACGCTGGATGCCGTTACCGTTATTATCGAAGAAGCGATCCATCATCTGCTGGAGTTGACAGGAGAAAGAGTAACAGAAGCGGTCGTGTCACAGGTATTCTCTCATTTCTGCGTCGGCAAATAATGCGGCTGTATCTCATTGTTCTGTATGCTATCGAGCATCCTTTGAAATAGCAGAACTTTACACGAACACTTTCCACATATCAAATTCAGAAGCAAAAAGTTTTCCACCGAAAATGAACAGCCTGTTGATTTTCGGTGGTCTTTTTTAGTTTTCCACATTTTCCGCCAAAATGGTGGAAAACTCAGGTGTTTGCATCGCACAAGTTTTCCTGCAAACCCCAATGAAAAGCGTTTGAACGCAGGAGTATTGAACCCTCAATCGCCGAAACAGCGTCAGATGAGAAAAACAGGAAAAGGACACATCATTTTGCAAAACCGACTGTCAAAGCGTACCTTCCGATCCATTCATTTGTTTTGACCGGATACGCATTACAGAAAATAGACTTCCGAGGAAGTCTAATGACAAACCAAAAAATGTTTCACGTGAAACATTTCTTTTTCATCTGCGAAAAACTGCCTTTCATGCACCCAAAAGCATCTATTTTATGTTATAATATACAGAGAGTACGATAAAAAGGAGGGAACGTCTTTGGAAGTGGAAGACCTTGCAAGAAGGCTCAGAAAACGGGATGAAAAAGCGCTCAGAGAAGTGATCCTACGCCTGACGCCGCTTGTGGCGACCATTATTTATAATGTGTCCGGAGGAGAACTGACACGGGAAGACATCGAAGAAGTTACCTCTGATGTATTTATCACTCTCTGGAACAACACCGATAAGATCGTGCCTGAAAAATTAAAGGGTTATGTTTGCTGTATTGCCAAAACAAGAGCGATCAATAAACTAAAAACGGTCAAGTCCAAAAACATTGTCGACATTGACGATTACGATCCCGAAGACGATTTTTCAATCAGCGAGCATACCGAACATCAGGATCTCAACCGTGAGCTGCGGGAGTTGATCGACACGCTCCCGACTATCGACCGAGAGATCATGATCCGCTATTACTACTATTATCAAACGACCTCAAGAATCGCAGAGGTGATGAAGCTCAATCCCGAAACGGTCAAATCCAAACTCAGGCGCACACGGGAAAAGCTCAAGGCAAAACTCTTGGAAAGGGGCTATGGCGTATGAAAATATCTTCCTTAAAAAACGAATTCGACCAATTCGATCAGGATTTTGAAATAGACGAAACAACCATCTGCGCAGACCTCGGGATCGATCCGCAAAAGATCGCAGACAATGTATTGCAGACCATTGCAGAACCGACTGTCAAAAAGAACAGACGCCGCTTTATCACCGTATTCGTTGCCGCCGCCGCGCTGAGCATCACTGCCGTCTGCTCGACCGTGATTGCGACCTCAGGCGTACTGCGTCCCGATTTTACCGATGTCTATCAGGGCGATATCAGCGCTCTGGAGATCCGAGGCACCGAAACATTTGAGTTTGCGCCGCTGGATCAGAACCTGCAGGCGGAATTTATCGGCATCGTCAACACAGAAGACAGGATCGTTGCTTCCGTCAACATCAGCAAAAAGGACGGCACACCCTTTACGTCTTCGGACGGCATTCAGAATCCTTCCGGCTTCCTGTTGGAAAAACTGCTGCCGGAAGTCAAAAATAACGAAAATCATTCTCAGCGACCCACGGATTATTCTGTCCGGCTGAAAGAACAGCAGTATGGATTTGACTACCCCTATGTTTTCTATGTAGAGGACGAAAACGGCAATATCTGTGAGCAGTCCGCCGATGCCGTTGAATATGTACTTAGCGATAACGGGAAAACGCTGCGAATGTTCATTACCGCAAAGACCGTTGACAAAGATCTCACAGGAGGCTATGTCTACATCACGTCCCGTTATACAAAGGCATATCAATATGATAAAAAGCTGAAAGCTTTCAATACGCTGGACGAAACGACCTATGCAGACGCTAAATACTTCTGCCAGATAGACGGCTGCGACATGGACAAAGACTGCAAATGGAAGATCAGCAGCGGTCAGTATGCGCTTTATACCATCAAAACAGAAAGGCTGGCACTGCCCTTTGATATGCATTTCAAAATAGACTATCAGCTTCCCGACAAAATCGAAAAGACACTCGATAACAGCAATGCGCCGCAGCTAATCCGACAGGGCGATCAGGCGCAGATGACCATCTCGCCGACGAAGATCACACTCAGCAGCCACAAGACCCTGACAACAGACGAGATCAATCAAATGCAGTCTGTTTCCCCTGCTTTCCGTGAGGAAGACAAGATGACAGAAGAAAATCCCACCATCAGCATTCCCGAATGTGTATCGGCATTTTCTGTTTCAAAAGCAGATTCCCTGCAAAGCTATGATGACATCGACTACGAAAATTCCAAGCTGCTCATGACAGACGGTTCTGTTCTGTACTTTATCCTGACAGATGCCGATCTCCAATATGAAGCAGCTCCCGACAGCAGCGTAACCATCAAGGAAGCCCGAACGATCACTTACTCATCCCATTTTGTCAACAAGAAACTCAACAGCATCAATGCAGATGAAGTACTGCGCATTTTCCGAACTACCGTCATAGACCCTGAAAAGATCGCAAAGGTCATCATCAACGGAGATCTGATCTATGCAAAAACAGGCTATGAAGATATGACAGTACCCGCACCCGAGACGTATACGGAATATACCCCCGAAGATTTTGCCGAAGAATCGATCGCAGAAAGCTCCGATGACAAAAATTATCTTCCCGATATGACAAAGTATGAACCGCTTGAAAAGACCTCGAACGAAATGCGCTATATCCTGCAGCAGTATACACAAGAGCATTCGCTTTTGCTGACCTCTGTCAATACAGACATCAACACCCGTTCCAAGGACGATCCTTCTATCGCCATCAACCGTGCTGTATTTACCGCAGAAGGCGCCACCGAAAATCTGCGGCATTTCCTGCAGCACCTTCTCAAAGAAGAACAGCACAATCTATTCATCATATCCGCCTCTCTCTCTTCCAATCAGGACGAAAACGGCAGCAGAGAGCTGACCGTCACAATCGAAAACCCGTTTGTAGCAGATGATGCCTACAAATCCGAGCAAGATGTGTATTCCTTCGTGATCGCACGCTGGGGAACGCTGCAAAGGAGTCTGCCGATCGAGCAGTTCTTTGAAACAGAAACGGATATGGAAAAGCCGTATCTGAAACTGACAATGCAGCAAACAGATTTCTCAAAACAAGACCATTCCTCTTACAGCGATATCCGTATTGACCCGAACCATAAGCCGACGCAGGCGCTGACCCTTGCGAACTATCAGTTCAAACAATGGACGGACGAAGAGCTGAATATCCTGAACAGTCGACACGGCACAAACGGAAGTACGCCTGTCATCCTTCACGACGTCAACGACAAAGACAACACCGCCTTTTGCAGCAATTCTCTGGAGCTTATCATCAGCGGCACACAGGAAAAAGTCTTGAAAACCGTGCAGTATTTACAAGAATATGAAACGAAAAACCTGTTTATCACCTCTGTCTTCATTTTCCACCGGGATAATCTCCACAGTGAGTATCACCTGAAACTCACTCTGGCAAATCCCTATCCGCTCAGGGCTGCACTGCTGAACGAGCAGCAAAGAGATGCATACATTCAAAGTCATTACGGCGCCGTAGAATGGAACAAGATGCTGAGTACCTATTTTTCTGCGATCGAAAACGACTCGATCTCCGCAGAATTTACGATCGCATCCAACAGAAAAACGGACGCTCCTGTTGTCAAAGCCGATATCTGGGCAAATTTTGCAACCTATGACGATATTGCCGCCTACAAAGATACCATCAACCGCAATCCGTATTTCACCGTTACCAATTCCATGAACGTACAGCGGATCTATTCTCTCCCACCGCAGGAAGACTATCTCTCTGCAAACTTCACGCTCACCACGACCTATTTTATCAGATCCTCCTGACAGCCATGCATCGTCAGCCTTTCTCCAATTGAAATCCAAACACATAAAAATGTATAAAAGGTAAAAAAACGGACTGAAACTAAATTCAGCCCGTTTTTTTGTTTGTTTTGTCATTTTTTAATGCAAGCCGCAATATATCTGCCTGTGCGAAACACTTCGCAGCATGACGCTGCCGCAAAAGGTCAGCCTACTTCTTCATCAGGAAGCAGCCCGTTTTCAATAATCACGTCCACTGCCTTGAGCAGCTCCCGATATTTCTGGAGCATAAATTTCAGATACTCTCTACCCGATTCTGTGATCGTATAGTAGTTTCTGGTACGATGGCTTTCCGTGATCTCCTGAGAAAACTCTGTGACATACCCTTGTTCCTGCAGGCGGTACAAGACAGGATACAGGAAATTCATTTTGTAGGTGCTGTTACTTCGTTTTTCAAGCTCCTGAGACAGGTTATAGACATACATTGGTTTTTCGTTCAGCAGTAAAAGCGTCATCATTGGACTGGTTGCTCTTTTGAAGGAATCTTCAAAAGAACTTTTTGCATCTTTGTTAGAAATTCTTCCCATTTTCATCACCTACTATAATACTTGGAGTTACATAAATTTTAGCAAATTTTTTCCAATCTTGCAAGAGATATTCCGCAAATATGTTGTTACCAGATTGTAAATAATGTGTGTAATTAACATTGAAAAATTTTAAGGTTTCAAAAAGGACATACGCCCCGAAAAACCGAAGCGTATGTCCTTTTATTTGTGAATTTGTTCAGATTTATTTGTTTTGTGCTGCCTCTTCAATCACTTTCTGAGAAACCATCGCAGGCGCTTCTTCATAGCGTACAAATTCAAAGCTGAAATATCCTCTGCCCTGAGTTGACTGACGGATGAACGTAGCGAAATCGCTCATCTCTGCCTGAGGAACTTCTGCTTCAATGGTCTGCATACGATCTTCAGAAGGATTCATACCCAACACACGTCCTCTTCTCTTGGTGATCTCTCCCATGATATCGCCCATGTTCGCATCCGGCACCGTAGCCTTCAGCATTCCGACAGGCTCCAGCAGAACAGGAGACGCTTTTGGCATACCGTCCTTATAAGCAAGGGACGCTGCCGTTTTGAAGGACATTTCAGAGGAGTCTACAGGATGGTAAGAACCGTCATAAAGAGTCGCTTTCAATCCCACAACAGGATATCCTGCGAGCGGACCTTTGGAAATGCTGTCACGCAGTCCTTTTTCTACCGCAGGGAAGAATCCTTTCGGAACAGCGCCGCCGACGACTTTTTCTTCAAAGATCATATCGTCGCTGTCACAGGGTGAAAACTCGATCCATACATCACCGAATTGTCCGTGACCGCCTGTCTGCTTCTTATATCTGCCCTGAACCTTCACAGGCTTGCGGATGGTCTCACGGTAAGCCACCTTCGGCTTGGAAAGCACTACATCTGTGCCGTATTTGGATTTCAGCTTGGAAACGATCACATCCAGATGCTGCTCACCCATACCGCTGATGATCATCTGATGTGTTTCATGATTGGTAAAAAACTTGATGGTCGGATCTTCTTCACAGAGCTTCTGCACACCGAGTGCGACTTTTTCTTCATCGCCCTTGGTCTTGGGAGCGATCGCCATCATCAAAGACGGAGCAGGATAGTCGATCGCATCCAGAATGACTTTACGGGCAGGCGCACAAAGGGTATCGCCCGTATTGGTAGAAGAGAGCTTTGCCACAGCGCCGATATCACCTGCGCCGATATAGGGAGCGTCCTCCAGCTTCTTGCCGCGGATGGTCATGACCTTGGAGATACGTTCATTGTTGCCTGTTCTCATATTGACAAGCGGCAGATCAGGAGATACCTTTCCCGAAACCACCTTAAAATACGACAGTTTACCGACAAACGGGTCGGCAATGGTCTTGAATACGATAGCCGCCGTCAGCGCATCCTCATTGACCGTCAGCTCTACCGGATTGCCGTCTGTATCCAGAGCAATCTCTGCGCTCTTGTCTTCGGCATTCGGCGCAAGCCATACAAGACCGTTGAGCAGCTGTTCAATGCCGTATGTCAGCAGCGCATCGCCGCAGAATACAGGGCTGATCGTACCGTTTTTAACGCCTGTGCTGACGCCCACGATGATCTCTTCGGGCGTAAATTCTTCGCCGGAGAAATACTTTTCAAACATTTCGTCACTGGTTTCCGCCACAGCCTCATTGATCGCCGTGCGCAGACCCTCCAGTCTGTCGCCCATATCAGGGATCGGAACTGTCGTGATCTTGCCGTCTACATATTTGTATGCTTTATATTCCAGAAGGTTGACATAGCAGTCAGCCTGACCGTTGACGATATAAGGAACGACAACAGGACAAACGGAAGGACCGAAGGATGCCTTGAGGTTTTCAAATACACGATAGAACCTTGCGCTTTCATCACACAGACCGTTGACAAAGAAAACCTTCGTCAGCGAGCGCTTATCCGCAGCCTTCACTGCCTTTTCGGTACCGACACACACGCCGTCCTTGCCCGAAACAGTGATCAATACTGTATCGGCAGCTCTTGCAGCCTCATACAGACCGCCTTCAAAGTCGAAAAGACCGGGAGCATCAATGATGTTGATTTTCTTACCCTTCCATTCTACGGGAGCGACACACGCCTGAACAGAAGTCTTGCGCTTGATCTCTTCGGGATCGAAGTCACAAACGGTATTGCCGTCACTGACCTTGCCGAGTCTTTCGGAATTGCCTCCGAGATAGAGCATTGCTTCTGCCAGAGAAGTTTTGCCCGAGCCGCTGTGACCTGCCAGAGCAATGTTAAGAATGCTTTTTGCGGGATACTGTTTCATAGGTTTGTTTTCCTCCTTAAATGATATCGCTAAGCCTCATGGCTCCCCCGCACAAAGACCGCCTTACAGCTTAGCGCCACTGCTCTGCATAAGTTCCCGAAACCAATCAGCGTTCGCCTTTGGCTCCGATCGAAGGGCGTCACTTAATCTGCTTGCATATTTTCCGTCCTCTTGCACCAAAACGCCTTGAAATACGTCAGTATTC
>ONYV01000147.1 GCA_900322105.1 uncultured Eubacteriales bacterium
AGCTATGATCTTAGCAGTTGACGCAGGCAATACCAACATCGTTTTTGGCGGTATCAGCCGTAACGCAAAAGCATCTTTTCTTTGCAGAGTAAGCACAGATACCAATAAAACAGAGGATGAATATGCCGTACAGTTCAAAACACTGATCGATCTCAACAGCATTGACGCGGCATCCTTTGAGGGCGGCATCATCTCTTCTGTCGTGCCGCAGCTGACTTCTATCCTGAAAAAGGCTGTTGAAAAAGTGATCGGAAAAACCACACTGATCGTTAGTCCCGGCATCAAAACAGGTCTGAACATCAAGATCGACAATCCTGCCCAGTTGGGTTCTGATCTTGCGGTCGGCGCAGTGGCAGCGATCGCTCTTTATCCGAAGCCTCTGATGGTCATTGATATGGGGACTGCCACTACCATCTGTGTGGTGGACAAAAACGGTGTATATCGGGGCGGTATCATTGCTCCGGGCGTCAAAGTTTCTATGGAATCTCTGACACGAAATGCTGCCCAGCTTCAAAGCATCGGTCTTTATCCGCCAAAAAAAGCCATCGGCACCAATACCGCTGACTGTATGCGTTCGGGGCTTGTCTTTGGCAATGCTGCCATGCTGGACGGTCTGATCGATCGGATGAGTCAGGAAATCGACGGCACACCGACTGTCATTGCAACAGGCGGTCTTGCACCTGCCATTATTCCGTATTGCAGGCATGATATCATCCTGAATGATGAGCTTCTTCTGATCGGTTTACAGATCATCTACGATAAAAACCGCTGAGATGTGATTTTCGGCAGGCAAAGGTATTTTAGGCAATATCGCACAAAGACAGTGCCGCAGATTTTTTCGTCAGATTGCATCAAAATTTCGCAGGAATACTGACGTATTTCAAGGGATTTTGGTGCAAGATGACGGGAAAAGATCAAGCGTATGTGGTGCTAAGCCGCAAGGCGGTCTTTGTGCGGGGGAGCCTTAACTTTCGCCTGCCGTTTTTTTCTGCCAAAAAGCAATAGCAGCAGTTTTCACTGCTGCTATCAACTAAACATATAAACGATTGTTTTTTTCCTAAAGGATCAGATCAGTCTTCGTCAAAGAATTTAGCGTGGATAGCGCTGACCGCAGCGTCTGCATCCTTTTCACTGATCAGAACGGATACCTTGATCTCACTGGTAGAGATCATACGGATATTGATCTGCGCATCATAGAGTGCTTCAAACATCTTGGTCGCAACACCTGCATGGCTCTCCATACCTGCGCCAACGATAGAGATCTTAGCAACGTTTTCGTCAACCAATACAGACTTTCCGCCAACAGTTGCAACATAATCTTCCATAGCAGCAGCAGCTTCTTTTGCGTTATCTCTTGCTACGGTAAAGGAAATATCCTTTGTGCCGTCCCTGCCGATGGACTGAAGGATGATATCCACGTTGATGTTCTTTGCAGAAAGCTTGGAGAACATCTTGAACGCAAGACCCGGATTATCAGGTACACCGACAACAGAGATCCTTGCAACATTCGTATCCTTAGCGACACCGCTGACCAACATTTTTTCCATTTTAGTAGCCTCCTTAACGATAGTGCCGGGTACTCGATTCAAGCTGGAAAGTACCTCAAGCTCAATATTATATTTCTTAGCCATTTCTACGCTTCTGTTATTGAGTACCTGTGCGCCGAGGGTAGCAAGCTCAAGCATTTCATCATAAGAGATCGTCTGTAACTTGCGGGCATTGGGTACTTTTCTGGGGTCTGCGGTATATACGCCTTCAACATCGGTAAAGATTTGGCAGATATCTGCGTGCATTGCAGCAGCGATCGCCACTGCGCTGGTATCGGAACCGCCTCTGCCGAGGGTCGTTACGTCTTCATATCGGTTCAGTCCCTGGAAGCCTGCAACGATAACGATATTCTTTTTGTCAAGCTCTTTTGCGATCCTATCGGCTTTTACACGCTTGATGCGGGCAGAAGTATAGGCAGAAGTCGTCTGGAAGCCTGCCTGCCAGCCCAAAAGGGAGATGACAGGGAATCCGAGCTTTTCGATCGCCATAGCAAGCAGTGCAATAGAGATCTGCTCACCTGAGGCAAGAAGCATATCCTTTTCTCTCTTTGATGCGTTCGGATTGATCTCGTTTGCCTTTTCGATCAGGTCGTCTGTGGTATCGCCCTGCGCGGACACAACAACGACAACATCGTTGCCCTGTTTGTATGTATCCGTAACGATTCTTGCCACATTGAACACTCTCTCAGCGTTGGCTACGGAGCTGCCTCCGAATTTCTGTACGATTAAACTCATTTTCTCTCCTCCGATTTTCCAATTTTATTATAAATCCGAAATACGGATTTTTGACAATACTTCAATGCCGTTTTCTTCCAAAGCGGCCATCGCTTTTTCCTGCGCTTCCACTGTCATATCATCCGCCGCATAAGCAACCTCGTTCGGCTTTGCGTTGGAACGAACGATCTCTCTGGGGTTGACAAAGAGGGTGTTGACCAGCTCGCTGATCTTCTGCTTCGGAAGATTGCCCGAAAGTCGGATATAGACAGGATAGGAAGTTTCCTGATACGGCTTGACAACGCTTGCGTCGCCGTCCGCCCAGTCAAGGTATTTTCTCTTGGCAAGGTGCTTCACGCAGTCCATGATATCCGCAACCACTGCGCTTGCGGTCGGGAGCTTTCCTGCGCCTTTTCCATAGAACACAACATCGCCTGTGGAATCACCTCTGACAAGGATACCGTTGAACACGTCATCCACATTGGCAAGCTGGCTGCTCTTTTCGATCAGCATCGGCTCTACGGTGATATCCAGCGTATTGTCCTCCAGCCGTTTCACCTGACCGATCAGCTTGATGACACCGCCCCATGACGCTGCATAGGCTACGTCTTCGAGCGTGATGCCCGTGATACCCTGAGTATGCACATACTGCGGATATACGTGTTTTCCATATACAAGGGATGCAAGGATGCTGATCTTGCGGCCTGCATCGAGTCCTTCTACATCGGCTGTCGGGTTTTTCTCTGCGTAGCCCAGCTCCTGCGCCATTTTGAGAGCGTCCTCAAAGGGCATATTCTCTCTGATCATCTTTGTCAGGATAAAATTCGTGGTGCCGTTGAGGATGCCTGCGATTTCGATCACATCATTTGCCGCAAGACACTGACTCAGCGGACGGATGATCGGCACGCCGCCGCCAACGCTTGCTTCAAAGAGGTAGTTGACATTATGCTCCTTTGCGATCCGAAGCAGCTCAGCGCCTTTTGTCGCTACCAGCTCTTTGTTGGACGTTACCACGCTTTTGCCGCTTTCGAGCAGCCTCTTTGTAAAATCATATGCAGGATTGACGCCGCCCATCACTTCGGCAACGACCTTCACTTCATCATCGTTCAGAATATCATCAAAAGACTTGGTAAACTTATCCTGAAAAGGGCTGTCGGGAAAATCACGGATATCTAAAATATACTTAATGCCGATCTCTTCCTTTGTGCGTCTTGCAATACTGTCTGTATGCTGTGTCAAAACCTCTACGACTCCCGAACCTACCACACCGTAGCCCATAACCGCTGCCTGTACCATAAATAAATCTCCTTATCTTTTGTTTTCATTTTGCTTTTTGCGTTTCCGCTGTCCGGATCACAGCAGAAAATTTTCATCCTATGTCACCGAAATTCAGGATTCGCTTGATTCATCCTGAGTTTCCGAAGATGTTTCCTCCGAAGATTCTTCTGTAGTTTCTTCTGACGACTCTTCTTGTGTTTCTTCCGAGCTTTCTTCTACGTCCTCAGACGACTCCTCCGTGTCCTGCGGTTCGGTATCGGTATCCTCACTGCTTTCCTCTGTCGTTTCGGAATCCTCGCCGCTGTCGCTGCTTTCTTCGGTATCATCGTCATCATTAAATTGAGCAGTAATATCAAGAGGAACTGAATTTGTATTATAATTACTAAAATTATTATTGTTATTATCTGAATAAGTTAAAGAATTATATTGTGGAGTGAAACCCGAAAAAGAATTTCTCATTTCTGGAATTATATTATTTTGGACTGAATCGGTATTATAAAAATTATTATCATTTCCTATACCAATATTAGTGTTAGTGTTAGTTTCATAATAATTATTATTATTAAAATCATTTGTA
>ONYV01000155.1 GCA_900322105.1 uncultured Eubacteriales bacterium
TGCGCCGCCGCAGGGGCTTTATCTGAACCGCGTGTTTTATGAAAGTATTGACAAGGCGTGATCTGATGAGAGGCATACGAAGAAGAGAAACAGAAAAAAGGAGTGAGAGCCTGTCATGAAAAGCAGCAGAGGACGTTATCAAAATGACGAGGCGAAAGAAGAAAAGAAAGTCTCCAAACGAAAATATATGAGCTATGAGGATGTGCCGATCGAGGAGTATCCTGACGAAGACCCCATGCCGAACCATTTGACGAAAAAGTTTCTGAAAATGTTTCTGATATTGTTTTTTGCCGTCGTGGTGGTCATGGCGGTGCTGAATCTCGAAAAACTCACGCCCGAAAATATTGCTCACTGGTTTCAGTATGATCTTTTGGGAAAGACGGACGGTGACGGTTATCCTGTGGGTTTTTCGGGGTCTACGGTGATGGACAATAATTTCGGACTCATCAGCGGCGTGCCTGTGTATTGCAGCGATACTACCATCACGGTGCTGAACAAGAATGCAGGGATCTGCCAGGAAAGTCAGCATTCCTATGCAAGCCCGACATTATGTGTCAATGACAGCTTCGGTATGGTATATAACACAGACGCAACAGGCTACACCATCTTCAAAAGAGATACCGTCGAGCATACGGGCATTGTCAAGCATAAGATCTTTGCGGCGGATATTGCCTCAAACGGCGTTTATGCCCTGCTGACCAAAAGCGAAGACTATTTGTCTGAACTGACGGTCTACCGCAGCGATCATCTTGAAAAATTCCGCTACTATTTTGCGGATTATTATATGAATACGGTGTCTGTCAACAAAGAAGGTACACGGGCGGTTTTGTCGGGCGTATCGGCAAGAAATGGCGGATTGATCTCGGTGCTGTATATTCTGGACTTTTCGCAGGACACCTTGATGCAGAAATATGAAGTGGAAGACAGCTATATTTATGATGTGTGTTTTTTAGATAACGGCAGCGCCTATGCGGTCGGCGATCATGGCTTGTATTATATCAATATCGGTGACGGCAGCAAGTTGGACATACCTTATGAAAACAAGTATCTTACTGCTTTCACGCTGAAAAGAAATCAGGGCGTTTGTTTGTCACTGTCTGCCAATCCTGACGGACGTGACTGTGACCTGATATCTTACGATACAGGAGGTTCCTGCGACAGTTGGATACATACAGGCGAAAAGGTGATCTGTCTGGATATGAAGGGCAATGACCGTGCGCTTCTCTCATCTGAAAAGATCACGGTCTATGACAAAGGCGGCGACAAAAAAGGTACGGTGCAGACCGATTCTGACGCCAGAAGGATCAAGTGGAGCGACCGACAGACTTTCTATGTCCTCGGCAAAAGCCGCATCTCCAAACTCACCGCCGAATGATACAGATTGACTATGCATCATTCATAATGAGTGTGCTTTAGAGAGTGAGGAGTGCAGAATGGGGAACGGCGGTACGGAGCGCTTTTGAATCATTTGTGACGATTCGGTGCGAGTTCAAGACACTGCCGCTTATTAAAACAATACTTCACATTTTACGTGTGCAGATGCTTCTGCTATTTCACATGATCCCTCGGGTGTAGGGTTGTGTAGGGTTGTATAGTACCTTTTATTATATTTATATACCAATAATTACCATCAATTTTTTATACGAAGGTATAGTAAACCCTACACAACCCTACACCATATACTTGTTAAATAATTAACAACCGATAATTCATTATGAGCGTGCTTTAGAGAGTGATGAGTGTGGAACGAGGGGTGCAGAATGGGGCGGCAAGCTGCCGCTCCCGATTGTTGTACCGTTGGTTTTCTTTCTTCGCATCGCCGTCACAAGCCTTACGGCTTGCTTGGGGCTGACTTTCTCGGGTATTGGTGCTTTCTTGAAACTTTCCGCATGGTATCAGGGGCGAAGTAGGTGCGGTAAAGCTGCTAAGCGTATGAAAGTGTGTTTTTACAAGGAAGTTAGCCCAAAGCAGGCTTTTATAGCCTGCGACGGCGGTGCGGAGAATGCATCCCTGCGGGATGCCGCACCGGATAGCTGCGGAACGGAAGTGGAGATTCAAACAGTCAGAGTGAGCATATGCGAACGTCAGCGGATCGGGAGTGCAGGCTCTGCGCCCAAATTTTGCAGAAGGGCTTGACAAATGGGGAGAGGGTCATTATAATAATAGGGTATGGTTTTTTGAAAGTGTTTTGTCTGAGGTGATGGTAATGGTTCTTGATTTGAAGAAGGTGTTTCTGGTCGAGAATGAGGCTGTTGCGGTGCAGACAGAGGTCGATTTGTCGGAACTCGGCGCTAATGCAGCGTTTGAGAGGGAAAAAGCTGCTGCTGAAATAGAAGCAGTGAATCATGCCGGTTTTGTAGAATTTACGGCGGATGTCAAAGGCAAGGCTTCCTACGATTGCGACAGATGCGCAAAGACAGTGACCAAGGATTTTCATTTTCAATTCCGTCATATACTCGTCACAAAGCTTTCGGAAGAGAGCGGAGACGATTATATCGAAACGCCTGACTATAAGCTGGATACAGACGCCCTTCTCAGGGACGATATTCTATTGGAGCTTCCGTCAAAGCTCCTGTGTTCAGAATCCTGCAAAGGCTTATGTTATAAGTGCGGAAAAAACCTGAATGAGGGTCAGTGCGGCTGCAGGAAGCAGGAAGCAGACCCAAGGCTGGCGGCGCTCAGGCAGCTGTTAGCGAATGATCGATGAAGTAAAATGATATAAGGAGGCTATCACCATGGCAGTACCAAAGAGAAAAACTTCTAAAGCAAGAAGAGATAAAAGACGTTCCGCAGTATGGAAAATGGAAGCTCCTGCACTCTCCAAGTGCCCTAACTGCGGAGAACTGAAGCTCGCTCACAGAGTATGCGGCAATTGCGGAATGTACAGAGGCAGAACTGTTATTGCAACAGAGGCTTGATTCGGTCTTCTAAGATTTCATAACCGAGACAGAGGAGGAGTGATCCTTCTCTGTTTTCTTCTATAACAGGCAATCTTCAAAATACACTTCAAAAAGGAGGGATCGTATGTCAAAACCTGTCATTGCGATCGTGGGCAGACCTAACGTGGGAAAGTCTACTCTTTTCAATAAACTTGTCGGAGAACGTATTGCGATCGTCAACGATATGCCCGGGGTGACGAGAGATAGGATCTTCGGTGAATGTGAATGGCGCGGCAGAACGCTGACGCTGGTCGATACGGGCGGTATTGAGCCGCATTCGGACGATATGATCCTCAAACATATCCGATATCAGGCAGAGCTTGCCATTGAAGCGGCTGACGTTATCGTGCTGGTGACCGACCTTACCGGCGGTGTTGTTGCCACTGACCATGAGGTTGCCATGATGCTGCAAAAAAGCG
Organism: uncultured Eubacteriales bacterium; assembly: GCA_900322105.1. Lineage (GTDB taxonomy): Bacteria > Bacillota > Clostridia > Oscillospirales > Acutalibacteraceae > UBA1213. The sequence goes on from ONYV01000155.1 coordinate 3,359, forward strand.
GACGCCCTGTGGTGCTGTGTGTCAATAAATGCGATCGTGTGGGTGAGCCTGACCCTGCATTTTATGAGTTCTATAACCTCGGTCTCGGCGACCCGATCCGGGTATCCTCCGTTCACGGACACGGAACAGGCGATCTTCTGGACGCAGTGCTGGAGTATCTGCCCGAACAAACAGAAGACGACGAGGAAGAAGACACCGTCAGCGTGGCGATCATCGGCAGACCAAACGCAGGCAAGTCCTCTCTTGTCAATAAGCTCACAGGAGAAGAACGCTGTATCGTTTCGGATATGGCAGGAACGACCAGAGACAGCATTGATTCCGTGATCGAAAACAAGTACGGACGGTTTCGCCTGACAGACACCGCAGGCATCCGCCGCCGCAGCCGTATTGAAGACGATATCGAAAAATACAGCATCATCCGTGCAAAGATGGCGATCGAAAGAAGTGATGTGTGCCTGATTATGATCGACGCCGTGGCAGGATTTACAGAGCAGGATTCCAAGATCGCAGGTCTTGCGCATGAATCGGGCAAGGCGTGCGTGATCG
>ONYV01000163.1 GCA_900322105.1 uncultured Eubacteriales bacterium
GACGACAGCATCAGCGATATCACAGCAGAGATCAGCCTGCACCGTACAGACGCACAGAAGAGCAGCGAGGTCAGCAGGATCATCAAAAATGAACTGGGCATATCCTGCCGCACGCTGATCGTCCCCTGAAGAATACTATCTGAAATGAAACAGGAACAGGAGTATCGTATGGCAGAGGAAGAGAAGGAGCAGGGAGGTCTTTTTCATCACAAGGAACGTCTGATCAAGGTGATCGTTGCGGCAGGACTGATCGGGATTGCACTGATCTTTCTGTCGGGCTTGTTTCAAAAGGATCAGGGGCAAAATGAGCCTGCAAAGGAGCAGGATGATGCGCTGATGATCGAAAGGGCAGAGCGGTATAAGCAGCAGCTCACAGACGAGCTGGGCAATATGATCGCCAGTATCGAGGGCGCAGGCAGAACCAAACTGATGCTCACACTGGACAGCACGGTACAATATTCCTATGCCGCCGACAGCGATATCAAGACAGACGACAAAAACGCTGCGGATGAGCATCAAAGCGATGAGAAACGATCCTATCTTGTTATCAAGAATCAGAGCGGCGCTGAACAGGCGCTGTCACTCGGCGGCATGATGCCTGCTGTCAGAGGCGTGCTGGTCGTATGCGAAGGAGGTGACCGCAAAGAGGTAGCGCAGGCTGTTTGTTCGGCAGTATCAGCGGCAGTGCATATACCGGAATCAAGAGTATGTGTGCTGAAAATGAGCGTACAATAGTCAAAACAGACAGCCGATTTCATGGCGTATCATGAAAGTGATGCACGAGGTCGCCGCAGCATTCCTTCATTCGGAACGAGTTCGGGAATGCCGTTATTGAGCGGTTATCTGCAAGGTCATAGTAAGTACAGGGAGGAATATCAAGTGACATTCGGAAAAAGACAGCTTTTGATCGGAGCATTGGTCGTAGCGCTGGGAGCGGCGGTATATCTGAACTGGCAGTTCTCGTCAGGGACAAGCCGTGTAGAGGTGAGCGAGACCGCCGCACAAACAAAGGAACTGGGACAGACCGTCTATGTCAATACGGAAGTTTCGGGACAAGTGAAAAAAACAGCCTCACAGAGCAGTCAGCAGGACAGCAGTTCTGCACAAAGCAGCGGTCAAAAGGAAACATCTGATACAAAACAAAGCTTTGACGACCCGTTTTATGAGGAACGGCAAAAAAGGCAGTCGGCAAGAGATGAAGCACTTTCGGCACTCGAAGGCATCGCAGAAGCCGTCAATTCATCCGAAAGCGCCAGAACCGAAGCGGTAAAGGCAGTGGAGAAACTGTCGCTGACGATCAAATCGGAAAGCGATATGGAAACAGAGATCAAGTCAAAGGGCTTTTCAGACTGTTTTGTGTCGGTCAATAACGAAAACTGCTCGGTGATCGTGCCGCAGGAAGGGCTTGACGAAGCGGCAGCTGTCACGATCAAGGATATCGTCAACCGACAATCGGGCATCGGTTTCGACAAGATCACGATCAGCGGCAGAAAAACAGCGTAAGGCGTTTCCTTTCATTGTGTTTATCTTTTCTGAATGAATGAAAAGTGATGCTGCATTCATCGCATTCATACGCTGCAAGGGAATATGCTCTGTTTCAGCAGGAGTGTTTGTGGTTCAAATAGACCGTGCAAGGTCAAAAAACGGCGTACAGACCGAAACGGACTGTACGCCGATATGTATTTTGAAAGGATGTTATTCGCTGATCTTGATACCGAACAGTTCGGAAGCGTTGCGGTACATCAGGCGGCTGTAATCATCGGGAGAGAGCAGCTCTTTCATTTCATGGAAGTATTCCTGATAAAGCGAGCGCTGACCTGTGCGGTTGTGCAGATAGGTGTCAGGACCGTCGATCGGGCTGTCGCTGCCGAACATGGTTTTTCCGATGCCTGCTGTCTGTATCAGTTTCATGGTGCTTTTCAGCGGCACCCATGTGGTATCGCCGTAAAGATTGGGCAGTTTTGCGATCAGGTCAATGGCTTCGAGGTTGTTGGTGCCAAGTCCCATATGCACCATGACGAATTTTGTTTTAGGAAACCGTTTGGCAGCTTGATAGACCCGTGCGCAGGAAGCAGCGTCCGAACCGCCCGTATGCACGACGACAGGCAGTCCGTAATGTTCCGCAAGCTCAATGAACGGCGCTGTTTGTTCGGAATCAAAGGGGACGTTGGAATGAAAGGGATGGAATTTGATCGCCTTGATGTATTTTCGATTGTCGTTGATGGCTTTGTACAGCTCGTAGTCCGCTTTTTCGTTAAAGGGACGCACCCAGACAGCCGCTGAAATTTTGGACGGATGTTCTTTTGCAAAGGAAACGGCGTCATACAGACATTCAAGCTGCGAATGCTGATATTTGGGAGGGACAGGACGGAGCTGATGGTCAAACTCGGCGGCGTTCAGACTGGAAACGATGCTGTGAGAAATGCCGTACTGCTGCATGGAATACAGCACATCTTCTTTGGTGAGGACAAAATTCAGCATATTGCCGATATGAACATGGGTGTCGATGATCATAGAACAGACCTCCTGTTATTTTTCTTGGATGAGCCGCTGAAGCTCCGCCATAAAGGTATGCACGTCCTGAAACTGACGGTACACGCAGGCAAAGCGGACATATGCAACTTCGTCTACGCTGCGCAGCGCATCGAGCGTGAACTCTCCGACCTTTTCGGAGGGAATCTCACGTTCGTAGTTTCGCTGTATCTGTGATTCCACCTGATCGACGACAGCGTCAATCTGATCCATCGAGATCGGGCGTTTTTCGCAGGCGCGCAGGATACCTTTTGTCAGCTTCTGACGGGAGTAAGGTTCTCTGGAATTATCACGTTTGATGACCATCATAGGAGTGGTTTCAATCACCTCATAGGTCGTGAAGCGTTTTGTACAGTTGAAGCATTCTCTGCGGCGGCGTATTCTTTCGCCCTCGTCTGTCGGTCTGGAATCGACCACCTTGCTTTCTTCACATCCACAGTACGGACATCTCATGATGTTTCCTCCTTTGACAGATCAGGCAAATCTGTCGGTGTATTACCTGATTAGTTAGTTATATCATACATGATTCTTGTCAAATTGTCAACTAAAATCATTTGTCAACCAAAGAAAACAGCAAATGAAAGTTGAAAAAACACAGCGTACAGCTGCGAAAAAATCGACTTCCTCGGAAACTTCCGAAGCACCGTCTTACTTGTCTCTTCTGCGTAATACGGCACTTCTCCGGTTCCCGAGGAAGTCTAATGATGATCTACTCTCATGGGGGATACGGTGAAGGTGACAGAAGGAGCGGTACGGATATTCGCGTGTAACACCTTACGGACTGATATTCACATCTGCGGAAAGAAAAGAAAACATCTTTGTGAAATTATTAACTTATAAAATATTTATAAAAAACTCTTGACAATTTTATATTTTTAGTATATTATATTTATAGTTCATGACGGACGCATGAACAAAACCGATCATGAAGTTGTTTTCGTGGTCACCTTTCCATGATTATTCCTTTTCTTTCCTTTTTCCTTTTTTCTTTTTATTCCTTTAAGCAAAAGAGCAGGTGCAGAGCCTGCTCTTTTGCTTTGTGTCGGAAAATGGATTTCTACAAAAACGCTGACGGCACTTGTCAAAAGATAAAAGGTGTGATAGAATAATACCAAGCGGCAATACATTTGTCATAACAGCTCATGAAAGGAGAATACGATCCAATGAACAACGATTTCGACAACGATCACGGCAACGGTTTTGCAGGCGGAGCAGGGAGGGGATTTGCAGGAGGAAGCGGAAACG
>ONYV01000168.1 GCA_900322105.1 uncultured Eubacteriales bacterium
TGCATATCAAAGGTCAAATACGACAAAATTATCGTTCCTGTCTTGATCTATGTCATGATTATTCTTTGATAGAACCTTGCCAACTGTATCGAACTATGGTATAATGTATAAAAATTACCATGTATCGGAGGTTATTATTATGCCAAATTGGTTAAAGGACGCTGTGTTCTATGAGATCTACCCTCAGACCTTCTGCGACAGCAACGGTGATGGAATCGGTGATATCAACGGCATCATTTCAAAGCTTGATTATGTGCAGAGTCTGGGCTGTAATGCGATCTGGCTCAATCCTGTGTACGACTCACCATTCATGGACGCAGGCTATGATGTCAGAAACTATTATCAGGTCGCTGAACGTTACGGAACAAACGAAGACCTGAAGCGTTTGTTTGAGATCGCTCATGAAAAGGGTATCCGTATCCTGCTGGATCTGGTGCCGGGGCATACGTCCGATCAGAACGAATGGTTTTTGAAAAGCAAGCAGGCTGAAAAGAATGAATTCAGCGGCAGATATATCTGGACAGACTGCGTTTGGGAAGCGCCGCCGCAGTACAGACTGCTTTGCGGCATTACGCCCCGTGACGGCAACTATATGGTCAACTATTTCAGCTCCCAGCCTGCGCTGAACTATGGTTTCAACAAGATCACACACCCGTCATGGCAGAAAAAAACCGATGATCCCGACTGTATCGCTACGGTAGAAGCACTCAAGGATATCATGAGATTCTGGCTGAAGATGGGCTGTGACGGTTTCCGTGTGGATATGGCGGATTCGCTGGTCAAGGGTGAAGACGGCGAAAAGCCCGAAACCTGCAAGATCTGGAAGAACGTAAGAGCCATGCTTGACAAGGAATTTCCCGAAGCGGCGATCATTTCTGAATGGTGCAATCCGAAAGTATCGATCAACGCAGGATTTCACAGTGACTTTTATTTGGATCACGACAACAACGGCTACCGCATTCTGTTCCGTGAAAAGGACGGCAAAACAGGGGAATGCAAGGCAGTATTCGGCAAAAACGGCAAAGGAGATATCACAAAGTTTCTGGACGAATATCTGGATGATCTCAAAGGCACAAAAGGGAAAGGCTATATCAGCTTCATCACCTGTAACCACGATATGCCGAGAGTTACCGCATATCTTGACAAACAGGCGATAAAGCTTGTCAACGCGTTCATCTTTACAATGCCCGGCGTTCCTTTCCTGTATTACGGTGACGAGATCGGCATGAGATTCATGGACGGTCTTACAAGCAAGGAGGGCGGGTTCAGCCGCACCGGTACACGTACACCGATGCAGTGGAATGGCAGCGTCAACTGCGGTTTTTCGTCTGCGCCTGCAGAAAAGCTCTATCTGCCTGTCGATACCTCCGAAAATGCGGTTACGGTCGAAAAATGCGAGAAAGACCCCGACTCTATCCTGAATACGCTGAGAAAGGTGATCGACCTGCGCCATTCCAACGAAGATCTGCAGTCTGACGGCGATTTTGAAGTGGTCTATTCCGAGAAAAACACCTATCCTTTCATCTTCAAGAGAGGAAATTTCATTATTGCAGTTAATCCCACAGAAAAGATTCAGACAGCACCGTTTACATACAGCGGCAAGACCGTATTTGCAATTGGCAGCGCAGAAGCAAAAAGCAGTCAACTGACAATGCAGCCTCAGTCATTGGTCGTAATGAAGCTGTAAGTGTCTGTTATATTCAGCGTCAATAAAACATAGTATGCTAAAAAGGACGGTATCTTCGGATGCTGTCCCTTTTTTAGCAAATAGTCTGTTTCTCACTCAAAAAACGGAAACATCTATTTCCATAAATTGACAGACGCAGAAAAGCGCTGCTGCCGTTATTGACATATTCGCTCTGAAAATATATAATAGTGTTGTATTACATCAAAGGAGTTTTTGGAATGAAAAAGAAGGTTGTTGAAGCTGCGAAAGCAGAAAACGCAGAACGCTTCAAGGCTACTCAGGAACAGGGTCTGACAGAGGAACAAGTCCGGCAGCGGATCAGTGAAGGACTTGTCAATGACGATCAGGCGCTGCCGACCAAAAGCATCAAGCGTATTTTTTATGATAATATCGTAACACTCTTTAACGTTCTGAATCTGCTGCTCGGCATTGCAGTGTTCTGTGTGGGGTCGTATAAAAATATGCTTTTCTTGGGAGTCATGTTTTTTAACACGGTCATCGGTATTGTGCAGGAGATCAGAGCAAAACGCACGATCGATAAGCTCTCGATCGTTTCTGCTACCAAAGTGACTGTTGTCAGAGACGGCGCAAAGCAGAAAGTTGCGGTCAATGACATCGTACTCGATGACATCATCGAGTTTTCTCAGGGCAATCAGATCCCCGTTGACTGCATCGTTATTTCAGGCAACTGTGACGCTAACGAATCTTTGCTGACGGGCGAATCTGATTCGATCCATAAAAAGCCCGGAGATCTGATGTATTCGGGCAGTTATATTGTCAGCGGCAAATGCTTTGCAAGAGCAGAACACGTTGGCAGTGAAAACTATGCGTCCAAGATCTCTGCTCAAGCAAAATATATCAAAAAGGTCAATTCCGAGATACTCTACACATTGAATAAGATCATCAAGGTGCTGACATTTATCATACTTCCGCTTGCACTGCTGATGTTCCTCAGACAGTATAGTCTTCCCAGTTCTCTGCCTGCCGGAACGACAAATATTACGGTTTTCGGATCTATCGACTCCCACCTGAGGGATGCGGTCGTCAGCACAGTAGCGGCCGTTACGGGTATGATCCCGGAGGGGCTGATCCTTCTGACCAGTACGGTTTTGGCAGTCAGCGTGATCCGCTTGTCAAGACATAAGGTGCTGGTGCAGGAACTTTACTGCATTGAAACACTTGCAAGAGTCGATGTGCTTTGTCTGGATAAAACAGGCACGATCACCGAAGGATGCATGGAAGTTGCCGATTACGTTCCCTATGGAAATGCCGCTGAAAAAGAAAACATGGCGGATATCCTGTGCGGACTTGTCAATGCGCTGGATGATACAAACGCTACCTTTATGGCGCTGAAGGATAAATTCAGCGGTCAGACTGCCATGAAATGCGACAAGGCAGTGCCTTTTGCATCCGAAAAGAAATGGTCGGGAGCACATTTTGAAAACGAGGGTACATACATTCTCGGTGCGGCAGAATTTATTCTCGATACCGTTCCCGAAAACCTGAAGCAAAAGCTCAACGACTATGCCAAAAACTACCGTTCGATCATTCTTGCGCATTCCGATAAGCCGTTCAGGGAAAACGATCTGCCCGAAGATATCGAAGTGATCGGTATCGTCCTGCTCAACGATAAGATCAGAAAAGAAGCGCCGAGAACACTGCGCTACTTTGCGGATCAGAAGGTGGATGTGAAGATCATTTCCGGCGACAACCCGATCACAGTGTCGGATGTTGCCAGACGTGCGGAAGTCAGGAATTATGATAAGTATGTTGACGCTACCACGCTGAAAACGGATGAAGATATCAGCGAAGCGATGAAAAAATATACTGTGTTCGGAAGAGTGACACCTGCACAGAAAAAACAGTTTGTAGTCGCACTGAAAGAACAGGGCCATACCGTTGCCATGACAGGTGACGGCGTGAATGACGTTCTTGCCCTGAAAGAAGCGGATTGCAGTATTGCTATGGCGGCAGGAAGTGATGCGGCAAGAAACGTATCTCAACTTGTTTTGCTGGATTCCA